>JBGYPO010000107.1:0-21724 GCA_041838435.1 Aliicoccus sp.
AATCGAACTACCCTGTATTGGGTCACTGTCAGTTCACAGTGAATCGAACTACCCTGTATTGGGTCACTGTCAGTTCACAGTGAGTCAAAATACCCTGTATTGGGTCACTGTCAATTCACAGTGAATCAAACTACACTGTATTGGGTCACTGTCAGTTCACAGTGATTTGCTAGGTACTATTTTTTTATGCAAAGACTATTGCATAGAGGATAGATAGGTTATCTTCTACACGAGGGTTGCTCGCATAGAAGGTAGACGAGTTATCTTCTACACGAAGGGTTCTCACGTAGAAGGTAAGCAATGTATCTTCTACACGAGGGTTGCTCGCACAGAAGGTAGACAAGTTATCTTCTACACGACGCCTCTCGCCTCGATCGGCGCCTCTCACCCTCCAGGATAAACAGCATTTCACACTCACAATGCCCACCTCCACCAAATTTATTCCACATAGTTTCAGCGTTCACAATTGAAATAACAATTTGAGTTTTATATACTCATATTAGTACCAACTACTAAGGGGGATATTATGGGTAAGTATAAAAAAGACGTGCGTCAATCGAAACTGCTAGAAACGGTATCAAAAAATCCGTTTTTGACGGATGAAAAACTTGCCCAACAGTTCGATGTCAGTATCCAGACAATTCGTCTGGATCGCCTTGAGTTAAATATCCCTGAGTTAAGGGAACGTATAAAAACAGTTGCGCAGGAAGAGAAGGAAAAAGTGCGCAGTTTGTCGTTGCAGGAAGTAACTGGGGAAATTGTCGAGCTTGAGATGAACGTGCGTGCTGTCAGCCGGTTCTCAGTCGAAGAATCTCATACATTTTTAAAGTATAATATAGCAAGAGGTCAGTATTTGTTTGCGCAGGCAAATTCGCTTTGTGTTGCTGTGATTGATTATCCTGTAGTATTGACAAAGTCTGCAGCGATTGATTTTATCAAACAGGTGAAAGTGAATGATATCGTATTTTCAAATGCGACTGTACAGTCTATTGACAATCATGTTGCAAAGATAGAAGTCATTTCAAAGGTAGAAGACGACACTGTCTTAAAGGGTAAATTTGAAATGTATTTTAAAAACGAGGATGAAGATAATGATAAAAATAGCGATTGATTTAAACGGTGGTGATAAAGCACCGCAATCAGTAATTGATGGTGTTAAAATTGCACTGAAACAACACGATGATATAGAAATAATATTGTATGGGACAGAAGACTCATATAATGAAAACATCGACCGCGTGAGTTTTATCCCTGTTGCTGAAAAGATTGAATCCACAGACGATCCTGTGCGTGCTGTCCGCAGAAAGAAGGATAGTGGCATGGTGCAGGCGTGTGTTGCGGTTAAAGAGGGTACTGCTGAAGCGTGTATATCTGCGGGTAACACTGGGGCGCTAATGAGTGCCGGTTTATTTAATGTCGGGCGCATCAAAGGCATTGAACGACCGGCAATTGCTTCGATGATTCCAAGTATAAACGGTAAGGGCATGTTGCTGCTTGATATGGGGGCAAATGTCGATAATCGACCGAATCACTTGTATCAATTTGCGGTAATGGCGGATATCTATATGAGAGATATTGAAGGACGCGAGAATCCTTCAGTCGGTCTCGTGAATATCGGTAGTGAAGAGAATAAGGGCAGTGAGTTAACAAAAGAAACCTATAAGCTCATGAAAGATGCTGGATTTAATTTTAAAGGGAATTTTGAAACGCGTGAAATTTTAAGTGGTGACGTGGATATTGCGGTGACGGATGGATTCACGGGCAACATCGTGTTAAAAACATTAGAAGGCACTGCGATGGGCATGATGTCTCAAGTTAAAAAGGCGATGACTAGTTCGCTTAAAAATAAAGTCGGCGCACTTCTGGTTAAGTCGGGACTTCAAGAAATTAAAGATTTACTCGATTATCGTCAACACGGTGGTGCTCCACTGCTCGGACTAAATGGACACGTATTAAAAGCGCATGGTTCAAGTGATGACGTTGCAATATCAAGTGCAATTAGACAAGCGAAGCGTATGGCTACGAGTAACGCGATAGAAAAAATTTCTAAAAAGGTAGGTACAATCAATGAGTAAAGTCATTATGTTTCCAGGTCAAGGGTCTCAATATGCGGGTATGGCTAAAGACTTATATGAAAAAAATGATGCAGCACGTGATGTACTAGATAGAATTTTTAATGCTGTTGATTTTGACTTAAAAACAATTATGTTTGAAGAAGATGCTCGACTCAATGAAACGCAGTATACACAGCCGGCGCTTTTTGCCCACAGCTTAGCGGCACATGCGGCACTCGGGTTAAAAGCGGATTACTACATGGGTCATTCACTTGGAGAGATTCCTGCGCTAGTCGCAGCAGGTGTGGTATCACTTGAGGATGGTTTGAAAATTGTTGTGAAGCGCGGAGAATTGATGAGCCAGGCAAAGTCAGGTGGTATGGCTGCTGTAATTGGCATGGAACTAGAAGCCTTGACGATGCTTTGTGATGAACTATCCACTGACGGTAAACGCGTTGCACCAGCAAACTTAAATGCACCAGATCAAGTAGTTATTTCTGGTGATTTAGAATTAATAGAACAATTTTCAAATGTCGCTAAAGCACGTGGTGCGCGTCGTGTGATGCCACTTAACGTGTCGGGTGCATTTCATTCCCATCTAATGGATGATGCTAAAATAAAGTTTCGAGATTTTCTAAATGATATCGGATTTTATCATGCAACAACACCAATTGTACAAAATGTAAGTGCTAAAGATGAAGAACGCGTATTAATGATTCAGCAAAACCTGGTTGAACAACTTGTTTCTCCAGTGCGCTTCGTTGAAAGTGTTGTTCATTTAAAGCGTCTTGGCGTGACTGAAGCAATTGAAGTTGGGCCAAAGAAAGTGTTATGCGGCTTAGTGCGTAAAATCGATCCTGAAATCAAAACACAAAATATTGATACAGTAGAACAAGTGGAGGCGTTTTTAAATGAGTAAAACAGCATTGGTTACAGGCGCGTCAAGAGGCATCGGCGCAAGTATTGCATATGCACTCGGACGCGAGGGTTATCATGTAATCGTAAACTATTCAGGTTCTGAAGATAAGGCAAACGCAGTCGTTGCAGACATTAAAGATGCAGGAGGCAGTGGCGAAGCATACCAGTGTCACGTGCAAAATTTTGAAGATGTGAAAGCAATGATTAAGCATATCACGTCTACGCACGATTCAATCGACGTTGTCGTAAACAACGCAGGGGTGACAAAAGATGGTTTACTCATGCGCATGAAGCCTGAAGATTTCGATAAAGTAATCGACGTGAACTTAAAAGGTGCATTTAACGTGATTCAAAACGTTGCACGCCCAATGCTGCGTCAAAAACATGGCCGCATCATTAACATCTCGAGTATTGTTGGAAGTATCGGTAATGCGGGTCAGGCGAATTATGTTGCATCAAAAGCGGGTATAGATGGTTTAACTAAGTCTGTTGCGCGTGAACTTGCACCAAAAGGTGTCACAGTCAACGCGATTGCGCCGGGTTTTATCGAAAGTGATATGACGGATGTATTATCTGATGAAATTAAAGATGCGATGCTTGCTCAAATTCCACTCGGGCATTTTGGTGAAGTAAATGATATTGCTGAAACAGTAAAGTTTTTAGCATCTGACGCATCAAAATTTATGACCGGTCAAACGCTCCACGTCAACGGGGGTATGTACATGGGCTAGGTAAATATGTTAATATTAAAAGGAGGTGAAGTGTAATGGCAAACATTGATAAAGTAAAAGCGATTATCGTTGATAAATTAGGTATTGACGAAGATAAAGTAACAAGAGAAGCATCATTCAAAGATGATTTAGGCGCAGATTCATTAGATATTGCGGAATTAGTTATGGAACTAGAAGATGAGTTCGATATGGAAATTCCGGATGAAGAAGCTGAAAAAATCACTACAGTTGGAGATGCACTTGATTACATTGAAAAATTAGAACAAGCGAACTAATTAGAGTAAATCCACTTATGCAAGTGGATTTATTTTCTTTTTATGCGCGAGTTACAAGAAAGGTGATTAAATGAAAGAAGTAACCAAAGCAATTGAGAGCAATCCATCAGCTAAAAAGATTCTTAATCAATTTTGGCAGGATTTTAAAGTGTTTACGACAAAGTATGATTTAAAACCAAACAATAAGTGGTTGTATGCACAGAGTTTTATGCACAGCTCTTATATTAATGATTTAAACTTAATGAAAATTTATAATAACGAGCGCTTGGAATTTTTAGGTGATGCAGTACTAGAATTGAATGTATCAGACTATTTGTACAAACGATTTTCGAGTTTACCGGAAGGTGAATTGACGAAGCTGCGTGCAAATATAGTATGTGAACCTTCACTTGTAGTATTCAGTAAGCATCTGGATATGGCGCATTTGATTATGCTTGGTAAAGGTGAAGAAAAGACAGGTGGAAGAGCGCGCCCGTCTATATTATCCGATGCATTCGAAGCTTTTATCGGTGCCATGTACATTGATCTCGGCAATGCATATGTTGTTAAATTTTTAGAGACAAATATATATCCATTTATTCAAGATGCAGCATATAACCAAATTACGGATTTCAAGACAGCACTTCAAGAATTTGTACATCAACAAAAAACAGGTGAAGTGACGTATGAACTCATGAGTGAATCAGGTCCAAGCCACAACAAATCATTTACGACAGGTGTGTTTATCGATAATACGCATGTTGCAAGTGGTACAGGACAATCCAAAAAAATGGCTGAACAACGTGCGGCAGAAGCTGCATTTAATATCATATCGAAGTAGGTGGCGTGGTGTATTTAAAAGCAATTGAATCGCATGGTTTTAAGTCGTTTGCTGATAAAGTAACCATCCAATTTGACCGCGGTGTGACAGGCGTTGTCGGGCCAAATGGCAGTGGTAAAAGTAACATTACTGATGCGATACGCTGGGTGCTCGGTGAACAGTCAGCTAAAACGATGCGCGGATCCACAATGCAGGATGTCATCTTTAGCGGCAGTGACTCGAGAAAACCGCTGAATTCTGCATATGTGAAGCTAATTTTAAGCAATGAATCGCGCAGCTTGAAAGTAGAGCGCAACGAAGTACACATACAGAGAAAGCTATATCGGAACGGTGACAGTGAGTATTATTTAAATAATGAGAAGTGTCGCTTAAAAGAAATCACAGAATTATTTATGGATTCAGGACTTGGTAAAAGTGCGTACAATATTATTTCCCAAGGTGAAGTCGATCAAGTACTAAAAGCAAAGCCAGAAGACCGTCGTCATTTAATTGAAGAAGCTGCTGGTGTCATGAAATATAAATCAAGAAAAAAAGAGTCTGAGAGTAAGCTTGACGACACGATAGAAAACCTATCGCGTCTCAACGACATTATCAGTGAGCTATTCGGGCAGCGTGAACAGCTCGGACATGAGCGTGAAGTCGCACTTGAGTATCAAGCACTCTATGAAACGATGGCGAGAAGTGACATTGAAGTGACTGTCCATGATATCGAACAGTTATCAAATAGTCTTCTGCAGACTGAAACATCGATTAGAGATAATGAAGATAAGCTCTCAAACTATGAACAGAACATTCAACAGCTAAATAGTGAAATCAGTACGCTTGAAGAAGAAAGTGAGCGTCTCAACGAATCCCGCACATCCATGCAAAATGCTCGCGTGACAGCTTCACGCTTAGCAGAACAATTGAGCGGAAATATTCAACTCTATAAAGAACGTAAAGAAAATCAAACTAAAGCCAGTGATAACTTACATAAAGAACAATCACGCATCGAAACGCGTCTTCGTGACACTGAAGCGATGATTAAACAGCGTAGAGATGAGAAAAAACAACTAGCCAGTCAGCTGAAGGCTATAAAGAATGAAGAAAAGCATACAATCAATGAGCGCGATGCATATATTGAAGATGATGAATCAGAAATAGAGTCATTAAGAGATGCCTTTTTTGAACTTTCTGTACAGAAGACAACAGCTGAAAATGATATGAAAGAACGTGAAAAAGAAGTTGAGCGCCGGGATAGTTTTCTCTCGCAAAGGCGCACGCGTTTAGAATCGACAAGAGCAGCACTTGAAGCGGCACAAAGCGCTTATGAAAGTACGCGTGCGGAGCATGAGCAATGGCAGAGTGAATATGAATTGCTAAAGCATCAAGCACAAGAAAAGCATGCTGCACTTGTCGCAGAAGAAGAGCAATTTCTCGCCTCAGAGGCACGTGTTCAAAAAGGCGAACGGTACTTAGAAAATGAAGTGTCCAGACTTGAAATGTTAAACACGCTTGCCGATGAGTACAAAGGATTTTATCCGGGTGTGCGTGCAGTATTAAAAGCACGCAATAAACTGCAGGGTATCGATGGCGCTGTCGGTGAATTGTTTACAGTGCCAACGCAATATGTTGTGGCACTTGATACGGCGCTTGGTGCTGTGAGTCAGCATATCGTGGTCGAATCAGAAGCCAGCGCGAAAGCAGGTATTGATTATTTACGTCAAAGTCGTAATGGCTTTGCCACGTTTTTACCGCTCGATACGATTCAAGCACGCGCTCTAAATGAGACAGTTAAGCGCACGCTTAAGTCGTCAAATATTGAGGCGTACGTACTCAGTGACCTCGTTACGTATGATGATGTGTATACGCCTGTTGCGAATCATTTACTGCGTACAACTCTGATATGTAAGTCGATTGATGACGCAACTAAACTCGCAAAACTATTAAAGTACCGGGTAAAGATTGTGACATTACAAGGTGAAACGTTAATGCCAGGCGGTGCAATGTCGGGTGGTTCAAAGGCGAAACAGACATCTGTCGTTGAAATGAAAAACGAAGTAGAGACACTATCACAAACAATTGCGCGCTATCAGGGCGAGCTCGTAGAATTTAAAGCAGATAAAGATGCGCACGAGAAAACATATAAAACACTGCAAAACAGTTACACATCGTTGCAGAATAGAATGAGTGCGCTTGCTGAGAACATTGAAGAAAAAAAACAAGCACTTACCGGACTCGATATGCGTCGTGAGAATCTTGAAGATACAATCCAGTCACTGGAATATGACTTAGACGAGTCAGAAGAGTCAGACGCTGAGACTGTTGATATTTCTTCAATAGATAAAGAGCTCGAAACCATACGGGCACGCATTCATATGCTGAGTGCTTCTGATGAAGAAAAACGCGATAAGATCCAAGCGCTTAACGATGCTTTAAACAAGCTTCTTCGCGAACAGGACAAAGTGCGTATTCATTTAGACAACACGACAGCAGATCTTAATGAACTGGAAACTGAGTATGAAGCATTACTTGCTGCAGTTAAAGAGAATGAAGCGCAGATTGCTCTTTTATCAGAAGACTTATCGTTAATTAACATTGACGAGCTTGCTGCAGATAAAGCGGATCAGGAAGAGGAGATAATATGTCTTGAATCGCAGTTAGAGGAAAACGCTCAGTCGTTATCAACAATCAAAGACAGTATACGTACATTCACTACTGATAAAAACAAAGCAGAGGAGTCTATACATGAACTGAACCAAAAGTTGAGGGTAGCCTCAGGTCACCGCGAAAAAATCGATACACAACTCGAAACAAAAGTTGCTTATTTAGAAAACGAATATAAGACGACGTATGAAAAAGAACGAGAGTCATTCGAGTCACTCACCGATATTGAGGAGAAACGTCGCTCGGTGCGTTTAAATAAACGCACGATTGAAGCGCTTGGTCCAGTGAACTTAAATTCAATTGAAGCATATGATGCTGTCGATGAACGCTATACATTCCTAAAAGCTCAAGAGACAGATTTACTGGATGCACATGCGACTTTAAAAGAGATCATTCGGGATATGGATAGAGAAGTATCCACAAGATTTAAAGCGGTGTACGAGCAGGTGAATGCACACTTCGGGGATGTATTTAGAGAAATGTTTGGCGGTGGACGCGCGGAACTGAGACTCACTATTCCTGATGATTATTTGGAATCAGGTATTGAAATATTAGCAGAGCCTCCAGGCAAGCGTTTATCTTCATTATCATTATTATCAGGTGGAGAACGTGCGCTGACAACAATCAGTTTACTGTTTAGTATATTAAAAGTGCGGGTGAGTCCGTTTGTCATTTTAGATGAAGTCGAAGCTGCACTTGATGAAGCAAATGTACTGCGCTTTAGCCGTTATTTAAAAACACTCGCAAAAGATACACAATTCATTGTGATTACCCACAGAAAAGGTACAATGGAACATAGTGACCGCCTGTTCGGCTTGACGATGGCAGAGCAGGGTGTGACGTCTATAATCAGTGTTGATTTGAATAATTATGAAGAAGTGATTGGAGAGAAATAGATGAGCTTTTTAAACCGTTTAAAAAAACGCTTCAGTCAATCTAAATCCGAGGAAGAACTCAGTCAATCAGTCGAATCCCAACAAGACAAAGTGGATGATGGATTACTTAGTATTGAAGAGTTCGAAGAATGGGAACAAGAACAGATTGGTTATAAATTTAAGCAGGGGCTTGAGAAATCACGCGAGCGTTTCCAAACAGAAATCAATGCGCTTATGTCTCAATACCGCAAAGTCGATGAAGATTTCTTCGAAGCGCTTGAAGAGATACTCATTGGTGCAGACGTTGGATTTAATACTGTGATGGAACTAACGGATGAACTGCGACGTGAAGCGCAGCTTAAAAATATTACTGAAACTGAAGACTTAAGAGAAACAATAGTCGAAAAAATGGTAGAGATTTATAATCGCAACGATGATCTAAGCGATAAAATTAACATCCAAGAAGACGGTCTTACTGTGATTTTAGTTGTCGGTGTAAACGGTGTAGGTAAAACGACAAGCATAGGGAAACTTGCACACAAGTATATCTCTGAAGGTAAGTCTGTCATGCTCGCGGCCGGTGATACATTCCGGGCAGGTGCCATCAACCAGCTTCAAATTTGGGGTGACCGCGTTGGTGCTGAAGTCATAAAGCAGAGCGCGGGCAGCGATCCCGCTGCAGTTATGTTTGACGCGGTTAACGCTGCTAAAAAACGCGGTGTAGATGTATTAATTTGTGACACTGCAGGACGCTTACAAAACAAAGGTAACTTGATGAACGAGTTATCAAAGATAAACAAAGTCATTGCACGCGTTATTCCGGATGCACCACATGAGTCATTGCTTGTGCTTGATGCGACAACGGGTCAAAACGCATTGTCTCAGGCAAAAGCATTTAAAGAAGTGACGAAACTCAGCGGTATCGTTCTGACAAAGCTTGACGGTACAGCTAAGGGTGGTATCGTACTCGCAATTAAAAATGAACTTGGCATTCCTGTAAAGTTTGTCGGTCTTGGTGAACAGATGGATGACCTTCAAGAATTCCATGCAGAGAACTATGTGTACGGTCTGTTCGCTGACATGGTTGAAGAAGCTGAGGATGACGCAGGAAGCATTTAGAGGGGGTAGCCTGGTTGAAGGATGAACTCGAACGTACGATGCGCATGAATTATCTGTATGATTTTTATCATGCCCTGCTCACAGATAAACAACGTAAATATATTGAATTATATTACTTAGAAGATTATGCTTTAACAGAAATCGCCGAAACATTAGATGTGACGCGACAAGCGGTGTACGATAATTTACAGCGCTCAAAAGATTTACTTGAACACTATGAAGAGAACCTTGGTATGTATGCACATTTTAAGCGTCGCCAAGATATTATTAGAGAGCTTAAAAATCTTGTCAAAGATGACGAAGCATTGCGATTAATTGAAGTATTAGAAAAATTGGATTAGGAGGAATATCAATGGCATTTGAAGGATTAGGTGAACGCCTCCAAGCGACGATGGACCGTATCAAAGGCAAGGGTAAAGTGTCTGAGAGTGACATTAAAATTATGATGCGTGAAGTGCGATTGGCACTTTTAGAGGCAGACGTTAACTTTAAAGTGGTCAAGTCATTTGTGAATGACGTAAAAGAACGTGCACTAGGCAGTGCGGTGATGACATCATTGACACCAGGTCAACAGGTCATAAAAATCGTACAAGAAGAACTGACGACATTAATGGGTGGGGAGAACCAAAGAATTAATCTCTCGCAAAAACCACCGACTGTCATTATGATGGTGGGTCTTCAAGGTGCGGGTAAAACAACAACAAGTGGTAAGCTCGCACTGCATTTACGTAAGAAACACAATAAGAAACCATTGCTTGTGGCGGGGGATATTTACAGACCGGCAGCGATTGATCAATTACAGACTGTAGGTAAACAAATTGACGTCCCTGTGTTCTCAATGGGTGATAAAGTCTCGCCGCAAGAAATTGTAACGAACGCGCTCAATCATGCTAGAGAAGAACATTTAGATACAGTCATCATCGATACAGCAGGTCGCCTGCATATCGATGAGTCACTGATGAATGAACTAAAAGAAGTGAAGGATATCGCAAAACCAGATGAGATCATGTTAGTCGTTGATGCGATGACGGGTCAAGATGCTGTCAACGTAGCAGAGAGCTTTAACTCACTTTTAGATATCACAGGTGTGACGCTCACAAAACTTGACGGTGATACACGTGGTGGTGCGGCACTGTCTATAAGAAGTGTGACAGAAAAACCTATCAAGTTTGCCGGTGTGAGTGAGAAAATGGACGGACTTGAGCCATTTTACCCGGACCGTATGGCGTCACGTATTCTCGGGATGGGTGACGTGTTATCCATCATAGAGAAGGCGCAGGAGAACGTGCAAATGCAAGACCAAAAAGCCCTGCAAAAGAAAATTCAAGATCAGTCATTTACACTCGAAGATTTTCTTGAACAAATGGATCAGGTCAAGACGCTTGGACCGCTTGACGAGCTCATTAAAATGATGCCGGGTGCGAACAAGATAAAAGGTCTCGATAAGATGAAGATGAGCGGTAAAGAAATCGACCACGTGCAGGCAATCATTCGCTCGATGACGATGGAAGAACGCGAGCATCCAGAAAAGTTAAACGCGAGCCGTAAGAAACGCATTGCTGCTGGAAGCGGCCGTTCATTGCAGGAAATCAACCGCTTGTTAAAACAATTCACTGAAATGAAGAAAATGATGAAGCAAATGACGAGTGGTAAAGGTAAGAAGAAAAATCCATTCGGTGGCATGGGCTTACCATTTTAATTTTAAACTTGTAAAGGAAAAACTCTTTACAAAAATCAAAGACTCTGATATAGTATTAAAAGTGAAAAAGTTTAGAGAGGAGTTTTTATAAATGGCAGTTAAAATGAGATTAACACGTATGGGTTCTAAACGTAATCCGTTCTACCGTATTGTAGTAGCAGATTCAAGAAGCCCACGTGACGGACGTATCATTGAACAAGTTGGTTACTACAATCCTGTTTCAAAGGATGAAGAGAACGTTAAACTTGATGAAGAAAAAGTATTCGATTGGCTGAAAAAAGGCGCGAAGCCAAGCGACACAGTACGTAACATTTTAAGCAAACGCGGCATTATGGAAAAATACCATAATGATAAATACAGCAAATAACATATGAAAGAATTATTACAAACAATTCTTGAACCGATGCTGGATTATCCAGATGCGCTTGACATCGAAGTTCATGAAACAAAGCATCATACGACGCTTAAAGTAAATGTACATGAAGATGATATGGGACGTGTTATTGGTAGACGTGGTCGCGTGATTAAAGCAATTCGTACAGTAATGTCGAATGCAAATCTGTCGAACACCAAGAAAGTGTTTGTTGAATTAGATTAAGACATACCCTTGGTGGTGTGTCTTTTTTTCATATTGAATTAGGAGTTGAGCATTATGTCGATGGTCATAGGAAAAGTAGTAAACTTTCACGGTGTGAAAGGTGAAGTGAAAATAGGAAGCAGCTCGGACTTTATCGAAGCACGTTTAGAACCAGGCAATATAGTCACAATTGACGGCAGTGAGTTTGAAATCGTCAGCTACCGTCAGCACAAAAACTTTCATATGGTGATGTTTAAAGACTTTGAAAATTTAAATGCTGTTGAACATCTGAAAGGTCATGATGTGTATCAGGATGCTGAAGCAATCGAAGTTCTGTATGATGAGGGCGAGTATCACTATAAAGACATTATTGGACTCCGCGCGTTTACGATGGATGGTCGTGAAATTGGTATGATTACACGCATTATAGATACCGGCGCCAAAGATGTGTGGGTCATTACAGGCGATAAAGAATACATGGTGCCATATGTCGATGATTTTGTGAAAGTTGTGGACCTAGAAGCCGGCACTGTAAGTATTGATCCGATTGAAGGGCTGCTCGAATGAAAATTCACTATTTAACATTATTTCCTGAAATGTTTGAAGGCGTGCTCGGGACATCTATTTTGGGACGTGCAAAAGATAAAGATCTTGTTGATTATCAATTGATTAACTTTCGGGACTATTCAGGGAATAAACACAACAAAGTAGACGACTATCCATATGGCGGCGGCGCCGGCATGGTGTTAAAACCAGAACCAATATTTAATGCGATGGATGATTTGAAACTGCGTGCCGGCGCACGCGTCGTATTGTTGTGCCCGCAGGGTGCCCGATTCGACCAGAAAAAAGCAGAAGAGCTGAGTGCGGTTGACGAGATTGTCTTTATCTGCGGACATTACGAGGGTTACGACGAACGTATTCGTACGTTAGTTACGGATGAAATTTCTATCGGTGACTATGTATTGACAGGTGGCGAACTCGCAAGCATGACAATGACCGATGCGATTGTACGGTTGATACCAGGCGTGCTGAGTCGAGAAGAAAGTCATATTGAAGACTCTTTTTCTACAGGAATGCTCGAGCATCCCCATTACACGAGACCAAGGGAGTACCGGGGGATGCGTGTACCGGATGTTTTGCTGAGTGGAAATCACAAGGATATCGATGCCTGGCGTAAAGCCGAATCGTTGAAGCGTACGAGGGAACGGCGTCCGGATCTGCTCGAGTAAGGTTTGGGTGGATTGGTTTCTCATAGAGCTGCTATGGCGTTTACCTTCTCCATGAGGTTTCTCATAGAGCTACTGGATGGTTTATCTTCTCAATGAGGATTAAAGATAGAAGATAAATCTTTGTATAAAGATAAAAGAAACCCGACAATACAGCCGTTTCTGAAAAAAATTAAAGGAGACGGGACTATGCCTATGAACTTTAGAGAAATTACAAATGAAGATTATATTAATTGTGCTGAAAATTTAGTCGCTGTTTACGCAGGATCCCCATGGCATAATAAATGGACCAAAGAAGAAGCGTTACTTAGAATTGAAGCTACAATGAGTGGCTTCAATTCAAGGGGATATGTTATTGAAAATAACGATGAGATAATTGCAATGTGTATAGGTAGAATTGACTATTATTTTAATAATCTGCATCAATTCTGTATTGATGAATTCAATGTTATTCCCAGTCACCAAGGTCATGGTATCGGGAAAGAATTAATAAACTCTGTCTCAAATTTAATGAAAAATGATGAAGTACATAAGATTTTTTTAATTACTGGTGGAGAGTTAGCAGCAAAATTCTATAAAAATAATGGATTCCTAAAATCAAATGAAGGTTTTATGATGGAGCTCGAATTATAATCAAAAATCCGTTTATTTTCTCCATGAGGTTTCTCATAGAGCTACTAAGCGGTTTATCTGCTCCATGAGGTTTCTCATAGAGCTACTAAGCGGTTTATCTGCTCCATGAGGATTCTCATAGAGCTACTAAGCGGTTTATCTGCTCCATGAGGATTCTTCGTGATACGCAAAAAGGTTTATCGTATGACGGAGCACTCTCCGCTACCCGTTAAAAGGTTTATCGTATGACGGAGCACTCTCCGCAACCCGTTAAAAGGTTTATCGTATGACGGAGCACTCTCCGCTACCCGTTAAAAGGTTTATCGTATGACGGAGCACTCTCCGTTACCCGTTAAAAGGATTTATCGTATGACGGAAGATTCTCGTCCATACAATTCAAACAATAATCATCAAAAAAGCACACTCAACCAGTTGTTTTAATCAAGGTATTATGCTATTATATTTAAATGTGTGAATGCACAAATCACAATCATCCGCTGCTGTAAAAATATTTGGCAAGACGATTGAATGGGAGAAGATATTATGTCACAAGAATTACTAAGAAACTTAACAAAGGATCAGTTGAAAACTGACCTGCCTGTTTTCAAACCAGGTGATACAGTGCGTGTTCACGTGCGTATCATTGAGGGTAGCCGTGAGCGTATCCAGGTTTATGAAGGTGTCGTAATCAAGCGTCGTGGTGGTGGAATTTCTGAAACATTTACAGTACGTAAGATTTCTTACGGTGTAGGTGTTGAGCGTACATTCCCTGTTCACTCGCCTAAAATCGAAAAGATTGATGTAACGCGTCGTGGACGTGTACGTCGTGCGAAACTTTACTACTTACGTAACTTACGTGGTAAAGCTGCGCGTATCAGAGAAATTCGCTAATTATAGCATTTTCCTGCGAAAGCTCATCTATTATAAGAATAGGTGAGCTTTTTATTTTAAGGTAGAAAGGAGTCAAATCAATGAGTATAAACTGGTTTCCAGGGCATATGGCGAAAGCGCGTCGTCAAATTGAAGAAGTGCTTAAAAAGATTGATGTCGTCATCGAAATTCTAGATGCACGCATCCCCGTTTCAAGTCATAACCCCATGCTTGATGAAGTGGTTAAAAATAAGCCGCGCATTATATTGTTAAACAAAAAGGATCTTGCTGACCCTAACGAAACAAACAAGTGGATTGCCCATTTCAAACGTCAAGGTTATCAAGTGTTAGCGCTAAATGGACGTGAAAGTCACCTGATAAAAAAAATTGAACCGCTTGCCGAAATCGCAACGCAGGATTATTTTGATAAACAAGCTGCAAAGGGCATTAATAAACGTGCGATTCGTGCGATGATATTTGGTATTCCGAACGTTGGAAAATCAACGATTATTAACAACATTGCTGGAAAAAAACAGGCAATCACCGGCAACACGCCTGGTGTAACTAAAAAACAGCAATGGATTAAAGCAGGTCGTGATATGGAATTGCTCGACACGCCGGGTATACTTTGGCCAAAATTCGAGACGCAAGTAACAGGGCAGAAGTTGAGTTTAACAGGTGCCATTAAAGATGCAGTAGTGCCGCTCGATGAGGTCGCAATATATGCGTTAGGTTACCTACAAACGCATGACTTAGAGAGAATGAACAAATTTTATAATATCAATGTAGATAAACACACAGATACTATTGAAATATTCGATGCAATCGGTACGTCACGTGGCTTCAAAATGCGTGGTAACTTAATCGATTACGAGCAGGTGACAAACCGTGTGATATATGACGTTAGAAACGGTAAAGTGGGCGCGTATTCATTTGATAAGGTTGAGAACTATGCACAAGATTAAAGAAATAGAACAACTATTATTAGCGTGTAACTCACATGAAGAAATATTAACTTTAAAGTTGCATGAAGATACGCGTATTGGTGTCAAACGTGCAATCATAAAACATACAAAACGCATCGACACTCATGCTAAGTTGCTAGCTAAGTATGAAGCGATGAAACACTATGAACGAGTAAGTGGCGCACGCATCATCGCAGGTATTGATGAGGCTGGACGCGGACCGATTGCCGGTGATGTTGTTGCTGCAGCAGTCATTTTACCAGAGGATTTTGAACTTCTCGGATTAAATGATTCAAAGCAACTCTCTCACGAGAAACGCATGGTATTCAGAGAATATATTATGACGCATGCTGAATATGGGATTGGTCATGCAACACCACAAGAAATCGACGAGATCAACATTTATCAAGCGACGAAACTGGCTATGCTGCGTGCAGTTGAGGCGCTCAACATCGAACCCGAACATTTGCTCATCGATGCAATGCAATTGGACACAGATATACCAGAAACCTCAATTATTAAAGGTGATGAAAGTTCTTTATCGATTGCAGCTGCATCAATTTTAGCAAAAACTGAGCGGGACTTATCGATGCTTAAAGTACATGAACAATATCCGATGTATGGTTTTAATCAGCACAAAGGATATGGTACTGTGCAGCACATTGATGCACTAAATACACACGGACCATGTGCGTTTCATCGCAAAACGTTCGAACCGGTCACAACAATACTACATAAAAACGGTTACATTGAATGAACAGCTCCAGATTGTTTACAATCACAGTGGGCTTACTTATAATTGGAATGTAGGATATAAAAATCTAGGAGGATGAACATGAATATCCATGAGTATCAAGGAAAAGAAATTTTTCGCTCAATGGGCGTGGCGGTGCCTAATGGAGGCGTCGCAAGAACACCAGAAGAAGCTGTAGAAGTTGCTAAAAGCTTGGATACCGGCGTTTACGTCGTTAAAGCACAAATCCATGCTGGTGGCCGCGGTAAAGCTGGTGGGGTTAAGATTGTTAAAACGATTGATGAAGTGAGAGAGGCAGCAAAAGAATTGCTGGGTAAAGTTCTTGTCACACATCAGACAGGTCCTGAAGGAAAAGAAGTTCAGCGCTTGTTAGTTGAAGAAGGCAGTGATATTCAATCTGAGTATTACCTAGGTTTCGTAATCGATCGTGCAACAGATAAAGTTGTACTGATGGGATCTGAAGAAGGTGGAACTGAGATTGAAGAGGTTGCTGCTTCAAACCCTGAAAAAATCTTCCGTGAGACAGTTGATCCAGTCCTTGGTTTAATGCCTTTCCAGGCGAGAAGATTAGCATTCAATATTAATATCCCTAAAGAATCAGTTGGCAAAGCTGTAAAATTAATGCTTGGTCTTTATCAGGTGTTTATTGATAAAGATTGTTCAACAATTGAAATTAACCCACTTGTATCAACAGGTGATGGTGGAATCATGGCGCTTGACGCGAAAATTAACTTTGATGAAAACTCTCTATTCAGACAAAAACAAGTTGTGGAATTACGCGACTTAACTGAAGAGGATCCAAAAGAAATCGAAGCATCTAAATACGATTTAGCATATGTTGCACTTGAAGGTAACATCGGTTGTATGGTAAACGGTGCTGGTCTTGCGATGGCGACGATGGATACAATCAACCACTTCGGCGGTAAGCCCGCAAACTTCCTTGACGTAGGGGGCGGTGCGACAACTGAGAAAGTGACTGAAGCATTCAAAATCATCTTAGGTGATGCTGGTGTTGAAGGAATTTTCGTTAACATTTTCGGTGGAATCATGAAGTGTGACGTCATTGCTGAAGGAGTTGTTGAAGCAGTTAAGAATGTTGGTTTAAGAATTCCTTTAGTTGTACGCTTAGAAGGTACAAACGTTGATAAGGGTAAAGAAATCTTAGACAACTCTGAATTTGATATTATTCCTGCGACAACAATGGCTGAAGGCGCACAAAAAATTATTGATGCGGTAAATCAAAATAAATAATAACGGAGGGTAAACTGTGAGTGTATTTGTAGATAAAAATACGAAAGTTTTAGTTCAAGGTATCACGGGTGCGACTGCACTATTTCATACAAAACAAATGCTAGAGTATGGTACGCAAATTGTTGCAGGTGTTACACCTGGTAAGGGTGGACAAGAAGTTGAAGGTGTACCGGTATTTAATACGGTAGAAGAAGCGGCTAAAGCAACTGGCGCGACAGTATCTGTTATTTACGTACCAGCACCATTTGCAGCAGATGCAATCGTTGAGTGTGCGGATGCGGAACTCGATTTAGCAATCTGTATTACTGAACATATTCCAGTGCTTGATATGGTTAAAGTGAAGCGTTATTTAGAAGATAAAAAGACGCGTTTAGTCGGACCAAACTGTCCAGGTGTGATTACTGCAGATGAGACGAAAATCGGTATTATGCCAGGATATATCCACAAAAAAGGTCACGTTGGTGTTGTCAGCCGTTCTGGTACATTAACGTATGAAGCGGTTCATCAGTTAACTCAAGCCGGTATTGGTCAAACAACAGCTGTTGGTATCGGTGGAGACCCGGTAAACGGGACGAACTTCATTGATTGCTTAAAAGCATTTAACGAAGACCCGGAAACATATGCGGTTGTTATGATCGGTGAAATCGGTGGTACTGCAGAAGAAGAAGCTGCTGCATGGGTAAAAGAAAACATGACGAAGCCGGTCGTTGGATTCATTGGTGGAGTAACAGCGCCTCCAGGTAAGCGTATGGGTCACGCTGGAGCGATTGTTTCAGGCGGAGAAGGTACTGCACAATCTAAGATTGAAGCATTAAATGAAGCAGGTATTGCAACGTCACCAACACCATCTGAGATTGGTGAAACATTAATCAAACGTATCAAACTAGAAGACGGTTTATACGAGAAATGTTTAACTGTAAAATAATTGTAATATTGTTCGCCAAGTCGAAGCAAAAAGACAAGAATTCGTATGAATTCTTGTCTTTTTTTCGTGCTTAAACATAAAAATAGAGACAGAAATGTAACGTTGGAGTGCGAATATCTTCTATATAATAGACTCATAATATACAGAAGGTGAGGCACCACTCATAGACCTATTAAAACTCGCATATTTAGGCGTCAGTGCTAAAGAATATTTGTTGCTAAGTGCAAATGAAACATCAGAAGGCTTGCAGAAGAAACTTTCCCGATACAATGACTTGGATATTGATAAAATATACGCGGAGTTGCGTGACAATGGTGTGAGCTATATCTCGATTCACGACGGACTTTATCCGGCGTGGTTAAAAGAAATTCATGATCCACCGTACATATTATTTTACCGCGGTGACATCGTGTTATTACAATTGCCGTCACTGAGTATTGTGGGGTCGCGCAAGTGTACGAGTTACACGCGCGCTGCGCTTCAGGCACTGCTACAGAATTTAGAAAATACTGCGATTGTTTCCGGGCTTGCATATGGTGCGGATGAGTATGCGCACAAAACGGCGATTGATTATCAGTTACCGACAATAGGTGTGCTCGCATTCGGTCATAATTTACATTATCCTAAAACGACAGAGCGACTGCGCAACACATTGGACGCTGAATACCTTACAATTAGTGAGTATCCACCGAACACACCAATAGATAAATGGCGATTTGTCGCAAGGAATCGAATCATTGCCGGATTATCATCTGCTGTCCTTGTTACTGAAGCAGAACTCGGTAGTGGCAGTCTCGTCACGCTTGAGATGGCAATGGATGAAAACAGAACGGCGATGTGTTTACCAGGAAATATAACATCGAAGTTTTCTGTTGGGACAAATCATATGCTTGCAGAAGGTGCGAAAATGGTGTTAAGTAGTGATGATATTATAGAAGAAATTGTTATGAGGTAATATTTAACATTTGACAATGATTCATAAATCTATGTATGATTTGGTACTGAAAGCATAATGAAGTGAGGAGGTAAGGCTCGTGGCTAATAATTTAGTGATTGTAGAATCACCTGCAAAAGCAAAAACCATAGAGAAATATTTAGGTAAACGCTACAAAGTCCTTGCATCAAATGGTCACGTTCGTGACTTACCAAGAAGTCAAACTGGAATTGATGTTGAGAACAATTATGAACCGAAGTACATTACAATTAGAGGAAAAGGTCCATTATTAAAAGAACTTAAAAAAGAGGCAAAAAAAGCGGACAAAATCTTCTTAGCAAGTGACCCGGACCGTGAGGGTGAAGCGATTGCATGGCACTTATCGCATGCACTCGGCGACGATAAAGAGTACTACCGTGTCATATTTAATGAGATTACAAAAGATGCGGTCAAGAATAGTTTTAAAGAACCTGGAGAAATCAACCAACAGTTGGTGGATGCACAACAAGCGCGTCGTATATTAGATAGACTTGTTGGGTATAACATCTCACCAATATTATGGAAGAAAGTCAAAAAAGGCTTATCTGCAGGACGTGTACAATCTGTTGCACTTAAACTAATTATTGATCGTGAAGAAGAGATAAAGAAATTTAAACCAGAAGAGTACTGGACGATTACAAGTACGTTTAAAAAAGGGCGCTCAACATTCACTGGTAAATTTAACGCTTATAAAGGTAAAAAAGTGAGTTTAAGTAATGAAAATGAAGTAAAAGATATTCTTTCAAAACTAAAAGGTGACGACTTTGACATCGATAAAGTTGTTAAACAAGAAAAAAGAAGATTCCCGGCCAATCCTTTTACAACATCATCACTGCAACAGGAAGCTGCGCGTAAGTTAAACTTTAAAGCGCGTAAGACGATGATGATTGCACAGCAATTATATGAAGGTATTGCGCTCGGACGCAGTGGTACTGAGGGTTTAATCACATATATGAGAACTGACTCAACACGTGTATCACCAGTCGCAACAACGGAAGCTGCTGGTTTTATTGAAGAAAAGTATGGTAAAGAGTACTTGAATCCTGCAAGTAAGGCGAAAGCTGCTGCTGGGCAAGATGCGCACGAAGCTGTGCGTCCAACATCAAGTTTACGTACACCTGACGAGATGAAACAATATTTATCACGTGACCAGCATCGTCTATATAAATTAATTTGGGATCGTTTTATTGCATCACAAATGGCACCAGCAATCCTTGATACAGTGAGAGTAGACCTTTTAAATAACGATGTCATGTTTAGAAGTAACGGACAAACGATTAAGTTTAAAGGGTTCATGACAATCTATATTGAAGGCAAAGATGACGAGGAAGAAGAAGTCGAGAATGCTTTACCTCAGCTGGAAGAAGGCGAAGTTGTGAAGTCTGAGAAAATCGATCCGAAACAACACTTCACACAGCCGCCACCGAGATTCACTGAATCACGACTTGTGAAGACGTTGGAAGAACTCGGTATAGGTCGACCGTCAACTTATGCGCCGACAATTGATACGATCCAAAAGCGAAACTATGTGAAGATGGATCAGAAACGCTTCATACCGACCGAAATTGGTGAAGTTGTCAATGAAGCTGTGACGGAATACTTCCCAGACATCATCGATGTACAATTTACAAATGCAATGGAGAAAAGCCTAGATGATATTGCTGAAGGCGAAGCAGAATGGAAGAATGTCATCGATGCGTTTTACAAAGACTTTTCACCACAGGTGAAGCGTGCAGAAGATGAGATGGAAAAGATTGAGATTAAAGATGAGCCGGCTGGAGAAGATTGTGAGAAATGTGGTTCTCCGATGGTTTATAAGATGGGACGCTACGGTAAGTTCATGGCATGTTCGAACTTCCCAGACTGTCGTAACACGAAAGCGATAGTTAAGTCTATTGGTGTCAAATGTCCGACATGTAATGAAGGCGACGTCGTTGAACGTAAATCAAAACGCGGTCGCATATTCTACGGTTGTGACAGATTCCCAGATTGTGACTTTGTATCATGGGATAAGCCGATCGGCAGAGATTGTCCGAAATGTAAGAACTACCTTGTTGAGAAGAAAAAAGGTAAAAACGTCACAGTGAATTGTACTGAATGTGACTATACTGAGAAAGCGAACTAATATTGGATGAGAGTACCACAGGACCTATCTTAGGTTTTGTGGTATTTTTGTGCGGTTTGTGGTGGGATGCAGGTCCGGGTTAGAAATTGGGGGCTGAGTTGCACGGCGTGCAAGTCCCGGTCAAAATATGGGTGCTGAGTTGCACGGTGGCCTTCGAAATGCAACTCCCGTCCAAAATATCGGTGTTGAGTTGCACGGTGGCCTTCGAAATGCAACTCCCGTCCAAAATATCGGTGTTGAGTTGCACGGCGTGCAAGTCCGGACTGTAATTAACGTGCTGAGTTGCACGGTGGCCTTCGAAATGCA
>JBGYPO010000108.1:0-17468 GCA_041838435.1 Aliicoccus sp.
CGCCGATGCAGATGCCGATGCTGACGCCGATGCAGATGCCGATGCTGACGCCGATGCAGATGCCGATGCAGATGCCGACGCTGATGCTGATTCTGACGCAGACGCAGACGCCGATGCCGATGCCGATGCTGACGCTGACGCCGATGCCGATGCCGATGCCGACGCTGACGCTGATTCTGACGCGGACGCTGACGCCGATGCCGATTCTGACGCAGATGCCGACGCAGATGCCGATTCTGACGCAGATGCTGATGCCGATTCTGACGCCGACGCTGATGCGGATGCCGATGCCGACGCTGACGCGGATGTTGATGCCGACGCCGATGCTGACGCTGATGCTGATTCTGACGCCGATGCGGATTCTGATGCAGATGCCGATGAATATGAGTTGGAAATCGAAACTATCATGAAAGATTTCGGTGATGAACTCACTCTTGAAGATATCTATAATGCTATTAACTTCTTGAACTATGATGGCGAATTCAGTATCGATTTCGCAGAAGGCACAGTTGTACCTGATGGTACTGTTCCGGGTAACTTTGAAGTAGATATTTTAATAACTATAGAAGAAGATGGAGTTAGGGTTTTAAGTCTAGGCAACATTATGTTATCTCAATTACAAAATCTTACAGCTGATGAAAATAATCAACTTAGAACTTCTGTAAATGTAGTTGTTGGAGAAAACTCAGCAACTGATGATGAAGTAGATCCGGGTGAAGAAGTAGATGGAGATACAACTGAACCTGGCGAAGATGCTGTTTCTACACTACCTGAAACGGGTGTAGCAGCTGTTGGTGGTGCGGGTTTGATTTCATCAATACTTGCATTACTTGGTGGTTCAGCATTATTAAGTAGAAGAAAGAAAAAATAAATAGAATTTAACCCAAGCCTGCGCTTGGGTTTTTTATCTTGCTAGACCATTTTACATCAGAAGTATAGAATATAATAAGCTATGCTAGATTAGGGAGTGGTGAAGTGGTCAAGCGATTATCAATAATTTTTGGAATAGTAATTGTGGTATTGGTTGTAGCGACTGTGTTGGTAGGTAATTATTTTGTGAATTATGCACTTGTTGCAGATGGATCAGGTGATGACCGTGAAACGTCAGATGAGTTTGTAGACGACTTTGAATTAGAAGATATTCAAACAATAGAGACAGCGAGAACATCTCAAAGAGAAGCTTCAGAAGAATGGTTTGAAATTACCGATAAAGAACAAGTGACCTTTATGACGTCAGATGGCTTTGCACTGAACGGACATACATATATACAAGAAGATAGCGACAAGTGGGTGTTTGTCATTCACGGTTATAAATCGGGTGAAGGCAGTTCAATTGTAATGGCGCCATACTTTTATGATGAGGGTTACAATGTGCTGACATATGATTTACGTGCACATGGGGCGAGTGAAGGTGACTTCATAGGTATGGGACACTTAGATGCTGAAGATTTACTCGGATGGACAGATTATATTCTAGAAGAGTACGGGGACGTTGACATCGTTTATCACGGGACATCAATGGGCGCAGCGACAGTGATGAATGCTGTTGGTAATCCGGATTTACCTGAAGAAGTTAAAGGATTTGTGATTGATGCGGGTTATAGTTCTATATGGAACATTTACGAATCAGAACTTTCACATCGCTTTAGTTTACCGCCATTTCCAGTGTTAGACATGGCAGATATTATGGCACGAATCCGAGCAGGATATTCATTTAAGAATGACGGCGTCTCAATAGAAAGTGTAGCAGAGAGTCAAATTCCAATGTTGTTAATACATGGTGAAAATGATGACTTTGTGCCAGTAGAGATGGCCTACGATATATTCGAAGCAAAAGATTCTGGTGAGAAGCAATTAGAAATTTTCGAAGGTGCAGGTCACTCTGAATCTAAGTATATTGATGAAGCGCGTTATTATGAAACCGTGATTGGTTTCTTAGAAGAAGTGTTTTAGGGCAAAGTGATTATCTCTGGTGCAACGCTTGGGGTCTGAGTGACTCAACGAGAAAGCTCGTTGTACCCAATAGACAGGTGTTCGAGTCACTGTCAGTTCACAGTGACCCAATAGACAGGTGTTCGAGTCACTGTCAGTTCACAGTGACCCAATAGACAGGTGTTCGAGTCACTGTCAGTTCACAGTGATCCAATAGACAGGTGTTCGAGTCACTGTCAGTTCACAGTGACCCAATAGACAGGTGTTCGAGTCACTGTCAGTTCACAGTGACCCAACAGACAGTTGTTCGAGTCACTGTCAGTTCACATTGACCCAACAGACAGTTGTTCGAGTCACTGTCAGTTCACATTGACCCAACAGACAGGTGTTCGAATCACTGTCAGTTCACAGTGACCCAACAAGGGACGTTGATGATTGGACAACAAAAAAAGCGGGCCTGCAAATCATCACGCAGGCCCGCTATTATTATATATAAAAACTAAACGTCAACTTTTGCCACCGCATCAAATTCCATCACAAACTTGACAAACATCTCCACGCCGGACTTCAATCCTGCCTCATCCATATCAAACATTGCGTGATGATGTGGATAATGGGTGCCGAGCACCTCATTTCCTGTACCGAGCATCAAAAATGCACCGGGTGCAACTTGTGCAAAGTAAGCAAAATCTTCGCCACCCATTTTCGGTTCTTTCTCAATTAACTCCGCTATAAAATTCACGTCTTTACTCGCAATATCCACCGCATAATCTAATATATCAAGATTGTTTTTCATCGAAGGATATCCGTGATTAAATGTAAATTCACATTCAACTTCAAAGCTCTTTCCAACACCATCACATATATCTTGTAGGCGACGTTCGACAAGTTCCCTGACGTCCGGTTCAAATGTACGCGCAGTCCCGTTAACATTCACAACAGAAGGAATGACGTTAAACGCATGGCCACCGCTAAATTGACCGACTGAGATAACGGCAGATTTTATTGGATCTAAATTTCTCGATGTAATGGTTTGAATCTGCTGAATAAGATGTGCAGCAGCGACAATTGGATCATGGTTGCGGTGTGGTGCAGCACCGTGCCCACCGTCACCTTTAACTTGAATTCTAAATGAATCTGCATTTGCTTGTGTAAACCCTCTCACATACCCAATCGCGCCTGTCGGTAAATGGCTGGCTAAGTGTAGTCCGAATACTGCATCCACACCTTCCATTGCGCCGGCTTTCACCATGCCTATTGCACCGCCGGGCAACATTTCTTCAGCATGCTGATGCAGGAAGACAACATTTACAGGGAGCGTGTCTTTATATTTCGATAAAATTTTCTCGACACCAATTAATATCGCTGTATGCCCATCATGACCACATGCATGCATCACACCGTCAATTTTTGAGCGATACTCGACATCTTTCTCGTCTTGGATAGGTAAGGCATCAAAATCTGCACGCAGTGCAACGGTTGGTAAATCGTCACTCACATGAATTCTTGCAACAATTCCGTTTCCACCGACGTCACGCTCAATATCCAAATCTAAATCTTTAATTTGGTCATATATATATTGTTTCGTGTGATGTTCATGGAATGATAATTCAGGATACATATGCATATGGCGGCGTACCCCAACAATGTCTTCATAAATTGCTTCTATTTCTTCTTTAAGATTCATGACCATCCTCCTCACAATATTCATAAACAGCACCAAGTAATATGGCAACGGCATTTATCATTCCGCGCTCATCTATATCAAACTTTGAATGGTGGTGTGGAAAATCTGCCTTAAAGCTAGAGTTTCGCACGCCCGTATTAAAGAACGTACCTTTCACACGTTGTAAATAATATGAAAAGTCTTCTCCACCAAGCTCAGGTTCGAGTAACTTCACTTCATTCACGCTGCTCACACGATCAGCGATATTGTGAACGAGTCGCGTTGTTGTTTCTTCATTGACCACCGGTGGATATCCCCGCATATAATCTAAATCATATGTCACACCAGTGATAGCAGCGAGCCCCTTTAAACAGCGGTTCAGCTCTGCGATCATCACTTCTTGTGTATCTTTATTGAATGTACGAATCGTTCCACCGACGACAACTTTGTCCGGGATAACGTTGTGCTGTGTCCCACCATTAAACATGGTAATCGATAAAACGACGTTCTCCATCGGGTTACTTCTGCGCGTAACGATGTATTGCAGTTGGTTACAAAATGAAATCGCGGCAGCAACTGGATCGACTGCCACATGAGGTTTTGAGGCATGGGAACCCACACCATTAATTGTTACTGTAAAATCATCAGGCATCGCAGTCGCGATACCATAACGCACACCGACAGTACCAACATCCATACTTGTCGACACATGTTGACCGAATATTGCATCAACGCCATCTAAACATCCGTCACGAATCATCTGAATTGCACCACCGGGGTCGACTTCTTCAGCGTGTTGGAAGATAAAGACCACGTTGCCACGCAAATTATCTTTTTGTGCTGTTAATATTTTTGCTGCAGTCATGACTATTGCAGTGTGCGCATCATGACCACATGCATGCATGACGCCCGGCACTGTCGATTTATATGCTGCCTCTTTTTCGTCGTGAATTGGAAGCGCGTCAAAATCAGCACGGAGTGCCACTGTTGGATAAGACTCATCAATGAGCAGTTTACCAACGACACCGCGACCGCCAACGCCTTCCTGCACTTCCAGACCCAATTCTCTTAAGAACTGTGCGATGTATCCAGGTGTTTGTACTTCTTGGAAACTAAGCTCAGGATACATATGAAAATGGCGACGCCACTGAACGGTATTTGGGTATTCTTTTTCTACAAGTTTTTCAATATCTTTTATGTCCAAGTGATCACTCCTTCAATTTCAGCAATGTTCATAAATACACTAAGTCCATTCACCATCGCACGCTCATCAATATCAAATGTCGATGCGTGGTGCGGAACACTTGAGGCATCATCGCTTCTGGAACCTGTTAAGAAAAATGCACCAGGTTTACTGTTTATATAATATGAAAAATCTTCGCCAATCATGAGTGGTGTTGCCTCTACGTAATTTAAGTCAGCGTGTTCAATTGCGCTCGCAACAGTAGCTGCTTCACGTTCATGATTGATGACAGGTGGATAACCTTGAACATAATCAATTTCAACACGTGCGCCACGCTTTTCAGCAATCATCTTACTTTCAGCTTCAATGATTGACTTGATGCGGTTGCTGATATTTATATCAAAAGAACGCGCCGTGCCCGTAAGTCGCACGGTTCCAGGAATTACATTAAATGCATGACCACCGTCAACCATCCCAAATGATACGACTGCTTTATCGAGAGGCGAGAGCTGTCTTGAGACAATCGATTGCAGGCTGATAATCAATTCACTTGCGATAACAATTGGATCAACGACAGTCTGCGGGTAGGCCGCGTGTCCACCTGAGCCAATAATATTAATCTCGAAGCGGTCAGCTGAAGCGATGAGTTCGCCACCACAGACTTCAACTGTATCTAAATCGATTTGACTCCAGTAATGTTGACCGAACACTTTATCGACACTATCAAGTACACCAGTCTCTAAAATGGCTTTTGCAGTTCCAGGCAAGACTTCTTCAGTGTCCTGAAAGATGAAGGAAACCGCACCTTTTAAGTTTGGTCTATGCTGATAAACAGCGTCTAGGAATGCGAGGAGTGTACTCGTGTGTGCATCATGACCACACGCATGTGATACGCCTTCGTTTAATGAGCGGTATGGCACTGTCTTTTCATCTGGAATAGGTAATGCATCAAAATCCGCACGAAAAGCTATGTGTGGATGACCTTCGCCAAGCGTTGCCATAATGCTAAGCGTATTGCCGACGGGTGCTTGGATTTTAATATCAGGATATTGTTTTAGTTGATTCAAAATATATGTATGGGTCTGTGTCGCTTTAAAGGAAACTTCCGGGTGTTGATGTAAATATCGACGCGTCTCAACGAGACGGTCGAAGTATGATACTGCAATATATTTCATATTTATAATCTCCTCTCTAATGTGTTTAATAATACCAAATACTCAGAAAATTTGTCAGTTGCAAACGCTTTAGTCTATTGAATCATTTTATGATAAAATGAATGAGGATACATTAAAAGGGGGCTTACCAATGGCTAAAATATTAAGTAACTTTTTAGACAGCCAGTTAAATGCGCTTAAAGAGCAAGGATTGTACAACGAAATCAACGTTGTCACGGGACCAAACGGACCGATGATTAACATTGAATCACAAGAATTGATCAACCTTTCCAGTAACAACTATTTAGGGTTGGCAACTGATGAAAACCTTAAGAGAGTTGCAAAAGAAGCGATTGATTCTCACGGTGTTGGCGCGGGCGCAGTGCGCACAATTAACGGAACACTAGATCTTCATGTTGAGTTGGAAGATAAGCTTGCTGAGTTTAAAGGCACAGAAGCTGCGGTTGCATTCCAATCAGGTTTTAACTGTAATATGGCTGCTATTCAAGCAATCATGAATAAGGAAGATGCAATTCTTTCAGATGAGTTGAACCACGCTTCTATTATTGACGGCTGCCGTTTATCACGTGCAAAAATCATCCGCGTAAAGCACTCAGATATGGATGATTTACGTCAAAAAGCAAAAGAAGCAGTTGAAAGTGGAAATTACAATAAAGTAATGTACATTACAGATGGTGTATTCAGCATGGATGGGGACGTTGCACTACTTCCTGAAATTGTTGAAATCGCAAAAGAGTTCGACTTAATCACTTATGTAGATGATGCACACGGCTCAGGTGTTATGGGTAAAGGTGCAGGTACAGTTAAACACTTTGGTTTAGAAAAAGATATTGATATTCAGATGGGTACTTTATCTAAAGCAATTGGTGTTGTAGGTGGATACGTAGCTGGAACAAAAGATTTGATTGACTACTTGAAAGTTGCGGGACGTCCGTTCTTGTTCTCGACTTCATTAACACCACCAGATACGCGTGCAATTATTGAAGCAGTTCAAACATTAATGGATTCTACAGAACTGCATGACAAGCTTTGGGAAAATGGTGATTACCTGAAGAAAGGTCTGAAGGATTTAGGCTTTAATATCGGTAACTCAGCAACGCCAATTACACCATGTATTATTGGTGAGGAGAAGTTAACACAAGAGTTCTCTAAGCGTTTAATGGAAGAGGGCGTATATGCAAAATCTATCGTCTTCCCTACAGTACCACGTGGTACAGGACGTGTGAGAAACATGCCGATGGCTTCACACACGAAAGAAATGCTGGATAAAGCACTACAAATTTACGAAAAAGTTGGGAAAGAACTGGGCGTTATTTCTTAAGCTTGGGTGACGGAGGAAATTATGAAACGTATAATTATAACAGGGGCTCTCGGCCAAATCGGAGTAGAACTAACCAGTAAATTAAGAGAAATTTATGGAGCGGACAATGTTCTTCCGACGGACGTCAAGGCACCGACTCAACCGGAACTTGCAAACAAGCCATTTGAAATCGTCGATGTCAGGGATCACGAACGACTTGCTCAAGTTGTACAGGCATTTAAGCCGGATACAATTATGCACATGGCATCATTGCTGTCTGCAACTGCTGAAAACGATCCGTTTTTAGCCTGGGATATCAATATGAATGGTTTGGTGAATGCGCTTGAAGTTGCTCGAGGATTTGATTTGCAGTTCTTTACGCCAAGTTCAATCGCAGCTTTTGGTGATTCGACACCAAAAGACAATACACCACAAGTGACGATTCAACGTCCAAACACAATGTATGGCGTCAGCAAAGTAGCAGGAGAATTACTTTGTGACTATTACTTTGAAAAGTTTGGCGTAGATACGCGTGGTCTGCGTTTACCTGGGATTATTTCTCATGTGCAGGAACCAGGGGGCGGCACAACTGACTATGCAGTTGAAATTTACTTTGAAGCAATAAAAAATGGTCGTTATACGTCATTCATTGGGCCGGGTACGCATATGGATATGATGTATATGGATGATACGATTGATGCAATGATTCAACTGATGGAAGCAGATGGTTCTAAACTTAAAGACCGCAATGCGTTCAATGTGTCAGCGATGAGCATTTCACCTGAAATGGTTGCAGCTGAGATTAAAAAGCATATCCCATCATTTGAGCTTGATTATGATGTGGATCCAGTTAGACAGGGTATTGCTGAGACTTGGCCAAATGAACTTGATATCACTGAAGCAACTACGCAGTGGGGCTTTAAACCTAAATACGACTTAGCTAAAATGACAGAAGCAATGTTAGAGGCTATTAAAAATAAATAAACATATAAGGAGGCCACTTGCGCCTCTTTATTTTTATGGTGATAATATGAAATATATTTTATTCGATAAAGACGGCACATTGATTCATTTTCACGAAACATGGATACCATTCTCAATCAATATGGTTAAAAATTTTGTGAAAGCATTTAATATTCGCGAACATGAAGAAGCATTGTTGTATGACCTCGGTTATAGAGATGGTCAGGTTGCACCTAATACTGCCTTTGCTGCAGGTTCGTCGAATGATTTTTATCATGCATTTGGAAAATACGGAGATGTAGTTGAAATACAACCATGGGTTAAGAACTATTATGAAGAACATCTTACTGATACGATGGATGATATAAAGATTATTGAAGGTGCGAAAGATGTGTTAAAAACGACTCAAGCACTTGGCTACAAAAATGTCGTATGTACAAATGACAGCAGGCGCAGTACGAATATGTTTATAGAGCGATTCGGATTAAGTGAATACATTCATGATATTGTGTGTGGTGATGATACTGCATATTCAAAACCGGATACGCGTATGTTAGAACCATTTTTAGAGCGTAATAATGCATCGTTTGATGAAATGATTATGATTGGTGATAACACAGCAGATACACTGCTCGGGAAAGAAGACGGACTTGTGACGATTGGCGTGTTAAGCGGTACGGGTACTAGAGAGACTCTACATGGTGCAAAGTACATTATTGAAGATGTGAATGCACTGATTAAAGATGGACAGTTTGTTTATCATGATGAATATTGAGCATGAGCATTACATGCGGATTGCACTCGAAGAAGCACAACTGGCATATGATAAGCGTGAGGTTCCGGTCGGCGCGATTGTTGTACATGAAGGCGTAATTATTGGACGTGGCCATAACTTAAGAGAGACGACACAAAATCCAACGACACATGCAGAAATGATTGCAATTGAACAAGCGAGTGCACATTTGAAGTCATTTCGCCTTGAAGATTGTACGATGTATATTACACTGGAACCATGTGTGATGTGCAGTGGTGCTATCGTTTTATCAAGGGTGGCACGCGTGGTATATGGTGCGAGCGACTCAAAAGGCGGTACTGCGGGCAGCTTGATGAATTTATTAGAAGAACCAAGATTTAACCATAGAGTTTCAGTGACACGCGGAATACTTCAGTCAGAATGCAGTCACATGTTAAAATCATTCTTCCGACTGTTGAGAACACAAAAATAAGTGATATCGTTTATAATGAAAGTGTAATTTTTATAATATAAGGGAGATACGTCAATGGTAAAACTGATCGCTATCGATATGGATGGGACCCTTCTGACCCCAAATCATACAATTTCAGAGCGTAATATTGCTGCGATACAACGTGCGAAAGAAGAAGGTATTGAGGTTGTTATCGCAACTGGACGCGCCTATAATGATGCACGAGAAATTGTTGAGAGTACGGGTCTGGAGCTACCGTTTATCTGTTTAAATGGTGCATTAATTATCAACGACACGAAAGAAGTGTTAAATTCGCTGCGCATTGCGCCAAATCTTATCAAAGAGATTGCAAGCGAGCTTGACAGCGAGATGCTCCACTATAATGTGTATACAGATAAGACTGTCTATACAACAAGTGTTGAAGATGAGATTGAGCAATATCAATTATTCATCGAAGCAATGGGCGGAGACATCAATGCAGACGAACGCGTGAAGGCGCGCGTAGAAAAGGGATATCTCGTAGAAGTTGAAGACTTCGCGGAAGTTTATCAGCGTGAAGATGAGGTTGTGCTGAAATATTTAGCGAAGTCATCGAACCGTGCGAACTTACAGCGTTCACAAACTTACTTCAACGCAATTGAAGGATTGTACGCGACGTCATCTGGACCTGGTAATATCGAGGTCACGGCTAAAGGTGCGCAAAAAGGTAAAGCACTGGGAGTTCTATGTGAACGCATGGGCATTACGATGGATGACTGCATGGCAATAGGAGACAATTATAACGATTTGTCGATGCTAAAGCGTGCTGGAACAAGCGTCGTTATGGGGAATGCTGCAATCGACATCAAATCATATGCCGATATTGTTGTAGGTTCCAATGTTGAAGACGGCGTTGCAGAAGCGATAGAAGGTATTCTGAATAGAAAATAATAGGATTGATTGAGAGCAGCGCATTGATGATGTGCTGTTTTTGTTTTGGGAATTTTTATATTAGCGGGTCTCATGTAGAAGATAGATGGGTTACCTTCTACATGAGATGTTCTCACATAGAAGATAGATGGGTTACCTTCTACATGAGATGTTCTCACATAGAAGATAGATGGGTTACCTTCTACATGAGATATTCTCCGTAATTAGATACACTCCCAAACACAAAAACTCCCCGACAGAGCTTGCTCTGTCGGGGAGTCCATTAAAATTATTTCGTATAACTCAATCTACTAAACGCATCGTGCTGGTGAATACTTTCTTCGTTGCGGCACTCGAGAGTGAATCCAGTTACCCAATCGAGCTCTACTAAATCGTAAGCTATCAAACGAATTAAGTCTTCAACGAAACGAGGGTTTTCATACGCGCGTTCTGTCACTGCTTTCTCGTCTGTACGTTTTAAAATTGGGTACAGCTGACTCGATGCATTCGCTTCTAATATTTCATAAATTAGTTCTTTATGGTTTTCTGGTGCACCAACTTCAGGATCGACATCAATAATAGCTGTCACGACACCGCGTTGGTTATGTGCACTGTATTCACTGATTTCTTTTGAGCACGGGCACAGTGTAGTCACTTGAGCTGCCATGCTAAATGTTTGAAATGCGACTTCATCTTTACTCTTACGCATAGAATATTCCACATCTGCATGTGCATATGAATCGAGTTTCGTTACAGGGCTTGGCTTTGAAAAATACCATTTGCTCTCAACAGTTAGATCAGCATATTCTTGCACCATGCGTGTACGGAGCGTATCCAAGATAGCGTCAATCGTTTCAAAATCCAGTCTAATTCCACTGTCGTTATGTGATTGCAGCGCTTCTAAAATACGGCTCATGTTAATGCCTTTTTCGTCACGTTCTAAGCTCGTTGAAATCTCAAATGTCCCAACAGATTGGAAGTCTCCAACCTTCACAGGGTAACTTAAATGATTGATCCCAACTGACTCTACTTCAAATAAAAAATCCTTCTTTGTACCTTGTAAGTCAGCCATTTCATGCTTTTCTTTTGGCTTTGTTCCTTCTATCGGATCGACTGAACCAAAATGTTTAAAACGACCTTCTCGTGTCGTTAAATCAAATTCACTCATATTGTACTCCTTTATTAAACCGTGTAGCTATAAAAGCGTTCATATTGGAGCCACTGATTTGCTAACTCTTTAGCATCTTGTGTATCCGCTGCTAGTGATTCTAGTAATGGTCCGGTTTGTGATTTATGTGCAGCCATAATTTGTTTTTTTCGTTCTTCATAACCTTCAATATTTACGACGATATCAGGTTCTCCTAAATCGTCAAGCGTATTGTTCGCAAAAGCAACGAGCTGTAAGGTTGGACGTACATCTGCTTCAAGTGATGCGACCGCTTCAATGACCGCTTCTGCTGTAGCCTCGTGATCTGGGTGTACACTGTACCCCGGATAAAATGAAATAATACGCGTTGCATTCAGCTCTATAATCATATCACGAATATAATTCATTAACACACCTGGCTCCTCGAACTCAAGTGTCTTATCACGAAATCCTGGCAGACGTAAATTTGTAAGTCCAATTAAGCGTGCGCTTTCTTCTACTTCAGCAGTTCTAATTTTATATAGTGATTCTCTCGTCGCAAATGGCGGGAATCCTAAATTACGTCCCATATCTCCGTATGTTAAGCACGCATAAGTCACAGGAACACCCATGTCACTGTATTTAGAAAGTGTTCCACTCACTCCGAATGCTTCATCATCTGGATGGGGGAATACGACAAGTACATGATTTTCTTTATCCATTGTAAGCCTACTTTCTAAAAGGTTGTTCTGAAATTTCAAGGGCGCTCGCGAGCTTCCCTTCATAATTGAATCCGTGTAAAATTAATTCATTGCTTTCATTCACGATAAAATGCGTCAGTCCAACGACATATACCCATCCACCGTATTCAAGCTTAATTCCAACGCGGTACTGGTCGTTTTCACCAGCTTTAATTGTTGCTTTTTCTACATTTACCGCGACGTTGCGCACAAATGTGCCCGCGTTAAATACTTCTTGATTAAAATGACTTGCATACATACCACTCGTCACTTCTACATGTACATAAACAGTTTTGCCTACATACTGATCTAAAAGTGGTTGTACAGTATCCAGTGTAATCTCATCCATACAATCACCCTTATGGTTTATATTTTTTCTACTGTTACTTCTATTTGTTCTACAGTACGCGCAGCCCCATGACGAACGGGTCCGACAAATTCATTCATTTTCCAGCCATTTTTAATAGCGGCTGTAACGAATGATTTTGCATCTTTGATTGCATCAAGCACTGATTTTCCATTTGCAAGATTTGCAGTAACTGCTGCTGCAAACGTACAACCTGCACCATGGTTATAAGTAGAGTCAATTTTACCTGATTTTAACAGGTAATAATCTACACCATCATAGTACACATCGACTGCCGATTCACCCGCAATGTCACTGCCACCTTTAATGACGACATGGTTCGCACCATTGTCATGAATTTTTTTCGCAATCGCTTTTACCTCATCGATTGTTTTAGGTGTTTTCTCACCAGCAAGCTGGCCGGCTTCAAATAGATTTGGTGTGATAACAGTTGCAAGAGGTAGTAGATGTTCTATCATTGCATCGACAAGACCAGGGTTTAACACCTCATCTTCCCCTTTACATACCATGACAGGGTCTACAACAAAGAATTCTGCATCTGAGTCGCTAAACGCCTGCGCACTCATTTTAATGACTTCTTCAGAAGGTAGCATACCTGTTTTAATTGCGTCTGGTCCAATTGATAATGCCGTCTCTATCTGCAGCGCCACCGTATCTAGCTCAATTGGTGATACACGGTGTGACCAACTATCCGGTGCCATTGAGACAATAGTTGTTAAAGCTGTATAACCATATGTTTCATGTTCTTGAAATGTTTTTAAATCAGCAGCAATGCCTGCACCGCCACTTGTATCTGAACCTGCAATTGTTAATGTTTTCTTCAAACTCATACATTCTACCTACCTTAGTCATTTTAATGAAAGTTTACTATATAGTCAGTCATTTGACTAGGTGTTTGCTTGTTAGTATATTCAGAGTTAAGAGGTGAAGTCATGGATTGGGAAGCAGTATTTAATGAGATTGAGTCGACGGTCGATATGTCGGCTTTAAATAAAGTATTAGATGATAAATATAAAAGTGGTGACGTATACCCGCCACGAGACGAAATATATAGTGCATTTCAGCTGTTACCGTTTGAGGATGTAAAAGTGGTGATACTCGGTCAAGATCCATATCATGGGGCACGTCAATCACACGGACTTGCGTTTAGTGTAAATCCAGATGTGAAAATACCACCGTCTTTACGTAATATATATAAGGAACTGGAGTCAGACTTAAACATCACACGCAGTTCAGGAAGCCTGATAGATTGGGCGCAGCAAGGTGTATTATTACTGAATACGACTTTAACAGTCGATGCCGGAAATGCAGGGTCTCACAAAAATTTAGGCTGGGTCCCATTTACGGATGCTATTATAGAAAAAGTATCAGAGCATCATGAACATGTGGTCTTTATCCTGTGGGGAAAACCTGCCCAATCTAAAACGCGTTTAATTGATCAAAGTAAGCATCACATAATTGAAAGTGTACACCCGTCGCCACTCAGTGCATATCGTGGATTTTTTGGTTCACGTCCGTTCTCGAAAGCGAATGACTATTTGAAAGCAAATGGTAAATCACCAATAGACTGGAGTGAATCATCATGAAAAATAAAGTTATTAATGCCCTGCAAGAAGAAGTCGCAATGATGTCTCACGCTGACGCGGTTCAAATGCAAACGCATATTTACACGATGGAGAAACTACTTGATATACTGAAGTCAGAAGATAAAGTTATCGTCGACCGACCGGTTGATGAAATAGTGAATAAGCAGGAAGAAAAAGAGAATAGGTCAGATTCAATATTTGATTTTTAAAAGGGAGAAACGGTTATGAGATTATGGGTAATTATTGGAGCGATTAATGGCTTTTTAGCAGTTGCACTGGGCGCGTTTGGTGCACATTTATTAGAAGGGAATATTTCAGACCACTACATTGGTGTGTGGGAAACTGGCGTACAGTATCAAATGCTTCACGCGGGTGGCCTGCTTGCGATAGGCGTGCTATTACATATCGTGCCAGTCAGACAACTGCAGGTTGCCGGCTGGTTAATGCTCGGTGGAATCGTAGTATTCAGCGGGTCGTTATATACACTCGCATTAAGTGGGATCGGCATGTTCGGTGCAATCACACCAATCGGTGGATTATTATTCTTAGCTGCCTGGGTGATGGTCATCTTAGCGATGTTAAATAAAAAAGCTGATACACGTGCTTCAAAATTAAATTGATTTTTATACACACTTGATCAGTTCATGTTCAGGTGTTTTTTTGGCTTAAAATGAGTGGAATAATACTAGATGATATAATGAATAAAGTTATAAAATGAATCGAGAAAGATTAGGTGATTGTTATAGAGACGCTCTATCTGATAGGAGGAATACTCCTATTATTTATCTTAGTATCATTCGTATTTAAGTGGTATGAGTCCCGTAAGCTTAAAAAAGAAGTAGAACAGCTTTGGGATAAACAAACTCAATTATCAAACAGTGATTCATTATATGTGTCCTTTCATAACTATTTTGTCAATATTATGACGCATGAAGACACTGATGATAGAAACATTGTTGATGATGAAACATGGAATGATTTAAATGTGAGTCAATTGATGAAAAAGATAAATTTTTCGTTTACGACGATAGGGGATGAATTACTGTATGCCGCCCTTAGAAATTCATTAGCTGAGGGTACGATAAAAGAAGACTTTATAAAAAAAATAAAGAATGATAGCAAATATCGTAAAGAAATATCATATAAGCTAGCGAAACTTGGCAGGGCAGGAAATTCTGATACGAGTAAGTTTATGTATGAGACAATTCCAGATAAAACATATCAGCCGCTATTTATAATATTGTCTTTATTGCCAATAATCGGTGTCTTCTTATTTTTTGTTAATCCGCTTTTATCCTTTAGTACTATTTTAATTGGTTTAGGTGCGAACGCATATTTTTCAATGCAACATAAAAATTCGACTGGGTTAGAGTATCGTGATATTTTCTATGCAATTAGCATTATTGTTACAGTCGGAAAAATGGATTCTAAATATAATCGGAGTGGACTAAAGCGTTTATCTTTTTTAAGTCCATTATTTATCAATGAAGATCAGGTCAAAGAACTAAATATTGCGGTACAGCTGTTCACATCATTGAAGTTATTATTTTTAATTGATTACCATCTGTACCACATGATATACAAAACAATCAACACATATCATGAGCTGTATAAAGAGGCCTGGCGTTATGTTGCTGATATAGACTTACATTACACGATAGCAATGTGGCGTGAAACGCTACCGTATTATTCGGAACCAATAAAAGAGTCAGATACGCATCTAGTCACCGAAGGTTTATATCATCCTTTAGTAGATGATGCGGTTGATAACGCACTCGACTTTACCGAAGATATATTGTTAACCGGATCAAACGCTGCAGGCAAGTCGACATTTATGAAAGCCATCGGTTTAAATATTATTATGAGTAACGGATTAAACACTTCTGCGAGTAAACATTTTAACTACACGTCTGGAAAAGTAATATCATCTATGGATATTTCAGACAGCGTTATCGATGGTGATAGTTATTTCATTAGTGAAGTGAAATCGTTGAAACGTATTATCGATGAAATTGATGATTTTGAAGGTATCGTTTATTGTATAATCGATGAAATATTTAAAGGTACAAATACTCTTGAACGATTAGCAGCCGGGGAAGCTTTGCTGAGATATTTACATGATAAAGATAACGTGTATCTAATCGTTGCTACTCATGATTTAGAGTTGACGGAATTATTAAGTGAAGAAATGGCATTTTATCATTTTAGTGAGAGTATGTTAGAAGATGATGTCTACTTTGATTACAAGATAAAGGACGGCGTTGCCAAAACGTCTAATGCAATCGAACTCTTGCGGCTACATGATTTTCCTGATGAAATTTATGAAGCATCAAGAGAGAAAGTTGATAAACAATTGAGCGTAAAATAAAGGCTAGTCATCTTTAATCTGATGACTAGCCAATTTTTATATTATTTTTTTCCTCTTAATACTCTACGCAGTATTAATGGTAAAACTACAATCGCAACGCGTCTGATTAATTTGCCCATAAGAAAGCCCCCATATTTGTTAAACTATAAAGCACTTTACCCAAAACGCATCACATCTAATCCTAAAGCTCAAAAAATGAATGTAAATCTGATGGGTCTAAATATACACCAACAAAGAAGTCACCGAAGACGCCGTAACGCGCAGATGCTTCATCAAATCTCATCTCATAAACGATATGTTTAAACTGGAGAATGTCATCTGCAAATAACGTCACGCCCCATTCGTACTCATCAAATCCTGTTGAGCCGGAAATAAATTGTTTCACTTTACCTGCATACTTACGACCAACCATTGAATGGTCGCGCATCAATTCTCTGCGCTCTGACATCGGTAACATATACCAGTTGTCATTGCCGTCACGTTTTTTATCCATAGGATAGAAACAGATATAAGGTGATTTCGGAAGCTCCGGATAAAGTCTCGCACGTACAAATGGACTCTGGTAAGGATCTTCATCACTTTCTTTAGCTAAGTAACTGCCAAGTTCAAGTACAGATACGTAAGAATATGTAGGTTCTAAGAAATCAGCAATTCTAAGCTTGTTGAACTCAAGTTCAAGCGTATTTAACTCATCCATTGTTGGACGTAACATCCACAATAATACATCCGCTTTTTGACCTGTTATATTATAAAAAGCGTAACTGCCTTCACCCTTTTTATGATTCGTTTCAAGATGTTCTATGAACTGTTCCAATTCTTCAACCATTTCATTCGCATCATCCACTAAGCGCAATGATGCCCAGTCGATGTTATACAATAAGTGGAGGCTATACCAGCCATCCAGTGTTGTAGCTGCTTCACTCATAAATAAAATCTCCTTTTTCTTTA
>JBGYPO010000109.1:0-14716 GCA_041838435.1 Aliicoccus sp.
ACTTTATGGCCAGTTACTACCATAAACATTCTTCCTTAACAACAGAGCTTTACGATCCGAAAACCTTCTTCACTCACGCGGCGTTGCTCCGTCAGACTTGCGTCCATTGCGGAAGATTCCCTACTGCTGCCTCCCGTAGGAGTCTGGGCCGTGTCTCAGTCCCAGTGTGGCCGATCACCCTCTCAGGTCGGCTACGCATCGTCGCCTTGGTGAGCTACTACCTCACCAACTAGCTAATGCGCCGCAGGTCCATCCATCAGTGTCAGATAAATCCGACTTTCATCCATAGACATATCCGGTATTAGCCACCGTTTCCGGTGGTTATCCCAGGCTGATGGGCAGGTTACCCACGTGTTACTCACCCGTCCGCCACTCAAAACCCGAAGGTTTTGCGTTCGACTTGCATGTATTAGGCACGCCGCCAGCGTTCATCCTGAGCCATGATCAAACTCTCCATATAATGAAACATTATATTTCAGTTTCTAGCTCATGTACTATTTTAGTTGTGTACCACAACTTGGTGTTTAAAACCAAAAATTTATTGGAATTAACGTTGACTTATTGTCATTCAGTTTTCAATGTGCATTTCTTTCAAGACATTAATCATAACAAATCTGTTTAGATTATGCAAGAGAAATATTTTAAAAGATTAATTATTTCTTTTTACTTTTTACGCCCGCCTCAAATCAGCGACTTTTATATAATAACAAGTATTGGTCAGAAGGTCAACTGTTTTTCATAATTTTGTTGAAACATTTTTTAAAAAGCTGTTTTCTCGCTGGATATACCGATATAAAAGACCTGGATACCGCTTAACGGGCCTCCAAGTCTGCTGAATCTTGTATCATTTAAATCTCTGTACGATATTCCATTGCCTTTGATAGCGTGACCTCATCCGCATACTCGAGATCACCACCAACAGGTAGTCCATGCGCCAAACGTGTAATTTTAAGTCCAAGTGGTTTAACCAGCCTGGAAATATACATCGCGGTAGACTCCCCCTCTATATTAGGATTCGTCGCCATAATAATTTCTGTAATTGTATCATCTTTTAAACGCTCTAATAATGAAGGGATATTGATATCTTCTGGTCCAATGCCATCCATCGGGCTTATTGCACCGTGCAATACATGGTACAAACCTTGATATTCACGCATACGCTCCATCATAATAACGTCTTTCGTTTCTTGGACAACACAAATCACAGTACGATTCCGCTGTTTATCCTGACATATATAACAAGGATCGTCTTCAGTAATATGTCCACATATAGAACAGAAAGTGAGTTCGCGCTTCACATCCATTAAGCTCTTAGAAAATTGAACGACGTCGTCATCTTTCATATTAAGAACATAAAACGCCAGGCGAGCGGCCGTCTTAGGTCCAATGCCTGGCAGTTTCATGAAGCTGTCAATCAGCTTTGAAATCGGAGCTGGGTAGTGCATATTACATCATCCCTGGAATGTTTAGACCTTTTGTATGTTGTCCTAAACGTTCTGAAGAAAGTTCGTCAGCCTTATTCAATGCTTCATTTGTTGCAGCGACAATTAAGTCTTGTAACATTTCAACATCATCAGGGTCTACAACTTCTTCATCAATTTCTACATCCATAACTTCTTTATGACCATTCATAACAACCTTGACCATACCGCCACCTGAAGTACCTTCTACTGTTTCTTCTTTTAACTTCTCTTGCTCTTCAGCCATTTTCTTTTGCATCTTCTGCATTTGCTTCATCATGCCTTGCATATTGTTCATACCCTTCATTACTTCCAACCCCTTTAATTATTGTCCTAATTATCTATGCATATTTTACAGCGTTTACTGCTCTGTTTCAACCATATGTTCTCCAAACATCTCTTTAGCTACATCTGATGATTTTTTCTCTTGCTGTTTCTGTTGCTGATTTTTCTTATAATTCTCGCGGTACTTATCCACCTGCTGCAACCATATATGCTTCGGTATGCCGCGCACTTCTATTTTCTTATTTGTCACACGCGCAATGGCTGCTTCTAACTCACCGCGCTTTTCTTCATCTCCATTTAACACTTCACAATGCACTTCATTGTCAAACTCTACGAGTACTGCTTCGTCACTTGCAGCAACTGGTTTAGATAACTCAATCATTGTTGATAGTGAGAAGTTCTGATTTTCACTTATATATGAGAGAACTTTTTCCCATCCTGATTTTAATAACGTTAAATCGTCCTTATTTGCATTGTTTAAAATCTTTTCAATTTCTCGTTCAGATAAACTATTTTTAGTTTTAGACATCGGTTGCGGTTCTGTCTTTGGTTTTTGCAGCGGGGCATTCTGCTGATTTCGCACCAGCGCTTCAAGCTGTACAATTCTTTCTTCGAGCGGTGACAAATCAACTGACTCCGTGTGTATTTCGGTCGACTCTTTAATCACTTGAATCAGTTTTATAATGACAACTTCTAAATGAACACTTGTATTCACACTGAAGCGCATCATCACCATTGCATCATTTAACACATTAATCATCTTATACATTGTCTCTTCACTTGTGTTCGCAAAAGCATGCGTATCATTTAACTGATTGCTTGTCTTTTGAATGATACGGTCCCGGATAAAGTACACGAGTTCATGAATGAGACGCGTTGGATCTTTACCCTCGTCAATCAGCGTATGATACATCTCAAAAGCCTCTTTAGATTGGGAAGCCTCAATCATGCGCATCCACGCATCAAGCTGGTCCTCTTTAATCCCGCCTGTAATCATCACTGCGTCATCAAGGGTCACCAAGTCATTACTATATGCAATGACTTGATCAAGTATGGATAAGGCATCTCGCATGCCGCCTTCAGCCGTCCTTGATATATATGACAATGCCTCTTCATCATAATCTATATTTTCTTGTTCTGTGACAAACTTTAATCTTTCGATAATTTCTTGTTGCTCAATCGCTTTAAAATCAAAGCGTTGTGTACGTGAGATAATTGTCGCAGGAATCTTATGAGGTTCTGTCGTTGCTAACACGAAAATTGCGTGTTGCGGTGGCTCTTCCAGTGTTTTAAGCAATGCGTTAAATGCCCCTGTTGTCAGCATATGAACTTCATCGATTATATACACTTTGTAGCGCGCTTCTGTCGGCGCGTATTTTACTTTGTCTCTAATATTTCGAATTTCATCAACACCGTTATTTGATGCAGCGTCAATTTCAATAATATCTTGTGCTGAACCATCAGTGATGCTGTGACAAACCGGACAGTCGTTACATGGCTCACCATCTGTTTCGGTTGGACAGTTCAGTGCTTTCGCGAAAATCTTAGCAATACTTGTTTTACCAGTCCCTCTTGGACCACTAAACAAATAAGCATGTGACTTTTTATCGCGTACAATTGCGTTTCTTAAAGTCTTCGTTACATGTTTTTGTCCGACAACGTCTGTAAAGGTCTGCGGTCTAAAAGCACGATATAACGCTTGATATTCCATACGACTTCTCCTTCTAGCAAATGATTTTCTGTCCATAATTATACCATATAAGACATCACACTTAGAAAATTGAGAAATAAAAAAACTCCGTCAAATGACGAAGTTCATTATATGTAGCCGTGCACCGTGTAATCGACAGCCAAAACAAGCGTTACGCCTGTACCTCGCTCAAGTTCGGCTACCCTACGGCACATAAGATGAGTCGCTTAATGCTGCTACCTTCCGGTCCTGACATGATTCACGACGTCCTATTGCATAGGACCGTACTCTCAACACGAGAATACAGACGGCAGTCCTCACTTTGGACAGCCTCAAACACGGATCTAGGTCCTGCTAGAGCGGATTGCAGGTATAGGGTGCCGCTAATCCCCCACTTAGCACGGTATTTAAAATAATAACAAAATGGCGTGTGAATTGCAATTGTATTATCACTCGTCGTGCGTGTAACCTTCTGAAACAAAGTATTCAATCGCTTCTTCTACTGTAGTATCACGATCGATTTTTGGAATCTCATCTATAAACAGACTCTCTAACGTCTCCATGTCGTCTCGTTGATTACGATAATCAATTAATACTGTCTCGTTACCACCAGCATCGATTAACTCTGTTTCATAAGTGACATCGTAAGTACTTGCGTAATTTGTTGCAAGTGTACTAACTTGCTCTCGTGCAGTTTCTAGAGTAAGCCCTATATCTGCAAAGTTACCAGTATTCAAAGTTGTTTGTTGCAATACGATATTATCTTCAAATTCAAGTGTCACTGTAGAAGTTACACCCGCTTCATTACGTGTGAATGTTTCTACACCTAGCCCGGCGTATTCTTCAGGAATCTCAACGATTTCTTCAGATTCTTCTTCAGTTTCGTCGAGTCCCTCAGTATTTTCTGACGCTTCTTCCGTATCCAACGATATCGGGTCACGATCGTTTGCTGCCGAATTACAACCTGCAATAAATACCGACAAGCATAATATTAATACATATAATCTTTTCATATAAACTTCCTCTCCAAAAACCACGTTCTAAGTATAGAGAATTAATGTTTCATTGGAAAGAAATTTGTATTACGTTTATATGTCATTATTTTACTATTCAAACTTTAACTGCGCCGCTTCCTTAATAAGAAATACGTGTTCATCTAAATCTTTAAATGTAAATGTACGTAATCCATGCATTTCTTTTATCTCTCCCACCTCGATTGATGCTGAGAGCATTTCATATAATTCATCGAAGCGATTTGAATTAAATACAAGTGATGGCCGCATTGATTTTTGATTATCTACAGATGTTTTCTTTTGGATTACAAGTGTTGTTTCCGCATCGATATGCGCACCAAGTTCGACTATGTCTTCATGGTCACTCGTCAGCGTATTCACGACCTGAAAACCAAAATGTTCTTGCCAAAATTTTGATGTTGCCAAAACATCCTCTACATCTAATAAAACTTGACTTAAATCTCTGATCATTATAATCGCCCCTTTTTATATGTTCTTATTCTTGATTCGATTCTACTTCATCTGGCGCGACTTCAAATGCATTCTCTGCATGCATTACATCTAAATCATCATAAACATCTACGTCATAGTAATATGTGTAATGTTCACTGATGTAATTTTGATTATCTACTGTACTCTCGCCACTTGTCATCAGACCATTATATTCAATTAGGGATGTTTCTTTATTTACTAAAACAATGTACTCATATAAGAAGCTACCTTCTACAAGTGTTTCTATAGTCCATCCTGACTGATTTAGAAATTGCGTTTCTAAAGCATCTATCTCAGAGCCTACGAATATAAAGTAATCTACATTCTCATACACCATAAAGTCTTCAATATTGTCTTCAAGATTTGCGTATACATTGTTGTAACGCTCAGTCATAATGTCATCATATGTGAAACCACTAAACGAAATGTCTTCAAATGAACCCGTAGCTGTATTGTAAAGATACATCTCACCGTTCACAGAATTTACATATGCTTGAGGCGATGTGATTTCGCGCATAGCGTCTGTACTATAGCGTTCGATTTCAAGGATTCCGCCACCCTCGTGCACCATAGATAATGTGAACGTTGTCGTTTCATTATCAGTCGTCACTTCAGTATCAGACTGTGCTAACTCCGGCGCTGAAAAGAATGATGAGAAAGCGAGATACGTATCCGCCTCTAAGATAGATTCGAATACAGCGTTTGATTCTTCTTCAACTTCTGCTGCACCTTCAGTTAATTCGATTAACCAGTTTGCTTCCTCTGAAATCGGTGTGTGATTTAAAATAGATTCTACAGCATCATCCGTGTCTTCAGTTTGTGCACTCGCATGTGTTGTAATTACACCTATCCCTAACACACAAGCAAATGTAAATATTAATTTCTTCATTGGTGAACCTCCAAAAATTCGTTATACCTCATACTGATTATTCTAATATTATCATTGTATGGAAGTGGAATGCATTCGTAAATCATTATTTAACATCAATAATAATGTAATCTGATTCAGTTAAATGATTTAAGACTTCTATAATATCTTGTTCTATATCTTCATTATCATTGACAACAGTGCCATCTTCAAAATAAATCTGAAGCGTTGTGCTATCTGCTAAATTGAGCAATGTGACTGTTCCACTCTCACCAACAACATCTTTAGCAGCGTAAGAGTAACCTTCAGACAGCAACGTCTGGTGCACATCAGCCAAGCGGTATCCCATGTAGATTGGCACATGTTCTTTTGCATGTTGTAAGTAATGTTCTTGCAGCGTGAATGATTCGTAATCAATGTAGATGGCTGTCTCTAAGATGTTCTCATTCAATCTATAAGAGGTATTAATCCCATCTACGTCATTAAAAAATTGATAGGTTTGATACGTTTCTTCTAGCCGTATTTCCGCAAGAGACTCATCTACATATTCATTCGTTATTACAAATCCATGTGATATTGTCCCGTCCTGATGCTTAAATTGCAATGTTTGCCCGTCGGTATTATACGTGAGAATGTGCCCGGATTCAGTATCAATTCCTTTTAAGGAAGGTGTTTCTAGTGGAAAGCTATTATCTTCTTCTACAGGTTCCTCAAGCGAATCTGAGAGAGGCGTATCATCAATCTCAGTATCTTCTAGACTCAAATCTTCTTCAAGTTCTTCCAAATCCTCTTCTGACTCGCCTTCTTCCGATTCTTCTTCCTCTATCTCTTCTGATTCTTCTATATAACTGTTTTCCTCTTCCATATCGACATACCATTCTTCTATATCGATATCACTTATGTCAAAATCGTCAGGTGTAAGATCTTCATGATGTGTGATTTGATATCCCCGGTTCAAATAGTCATTGACACGATGATATACAGAATTCACTCCGCCTGGATAGCGTTCATAATATTCTGCTTCGTTATATCCATACAGCGCCATGAAAAATTCTTCGACATCCATCAGGAAAAACTTTATTTCAGTTGTTTCACCTAAAAATGTATCATCCACATAGTATGAATAGTAATAGCCTACATCATTCACAAGGTTTTTATGTTGCTCTGACACTTCTATAAATTCATCCACGTAATTATATCCATAATATTCAAGCGTCGGCTCCATCATAGAGCGCATCTTAAATATATGCTCTCCAATATAATCTATCTCAACGCGATTAAATAACGTCGAGTCATCATATTCAAGCACAAGCAACCCGCTCAAATACAAATCGTCATTCACAAGCATTGGATCTTCCTGCAGGGTGCCGTTTGCTTTGATGAAGCCCTGGTTCAGCAGTTCGTTAGTCACATCGGTGCCTGAATGATGCTCACCTGCTATCGCGTAATCAATATCCAGCATCTCTTCTACATAATTAGGTAAAACCGAATAATAGTGACGATAACCTGTACGAGTGTTATAACTTTGGCTACGATGACCTATCTCTATATTCGCTAAATTTTCATTGGGATATCCATTGTATTGATACGAGGTACGACTTGCTGTTGCTTCATGAGTGACCATACCGTTCTGAATCGTCAATTCTTTATATATCGTTGCTTCACTTGTCTCTAATATAAATAGCTGGGTCGTTTTCTCTTCAGCCGTAACATGTGTTCCGGAGATTAACGTCCACATAAATAATAATATTAAAACAACCATGCCGCGTTTCACCATGAAAACACCTCCACAAAGATAGATTTATATAAATTATACGGTGTATCTTAAAAATTGAAAGTGTAATATGTTATCATTTTTGGCGAAGGATTTTATTAGAAGTAGACATAATAAAAAAATTCGCCCAATACTAAGTGATTCGCTTACGATTTCATAAAAATAGACACAACCTGATGAGATTATGTCTACAAAAATTTTTATCGTTCTATCCATTCAATTAATGGATCTAAATATTTCACATCAAAAAAATTTACATCTCGCCCCAAAAATTCAAGCATCTCACGTTCATACAGCGATAAGTTTTCTGGCTTTGTTGCTTCGATTTTCTTTTTAAGACCAAACATTATCACGCGCTCCATCATTGTCAACTTGCTATGTTTGTAGTCACCCCTGAGTAAATGAACACTGACCTGGCGCACATGAGCCGGGAGCGCATTCTTTACTGAGCGTTCTGCTTGCTCAACCACTTCTATGTTCCTTGGGTTGTGAGCGCCAACAACACCAACAAGTACTTCACAATTTTCATCGAGTGGCACTGATGCTATAAACTGCTTCAGACCATGTATCTTCCCTGCGTACATCGGGGCAATAAATATCAATCGTTCATAGGGATTGGCATATTGTATCGATTCAACATCCACAACATGGACGTTTGTAATCTCAGATAAAAGCAATGCGTATTGTTTAGATGTTCCTTTTTTAGATGCATAGGCAATTAACGACATGGTACTCCCCCTTTTAATGTCTCCATCATAGCATATTACATCTTTGTCTCAGCAGTATAAGTCAGTGTATACTGTACATAATACATTTTGGTAAAAAGGTTGATACATATATGGATATAACGAAAAAAGAGAGACGTTTTATCATCACGATAATTGTCATCAGTGCAATTGTCGTAATTCTTAATCAAACGCTACTTCTTACAGCAATTCCTCAAATTATGAAAGATTTAGATATAGAGTTTGCACAGGCACAATGGCTAAATACTGCATTCTTCTTAGTGAATGGGATAATGATTCCCGTGTCCGCTTTCTTTATCAATAAATTCACGACTCGAAAACTATTCTTCGTCGCGATGATGACCTTTATAACTGGTACATTAATCGCTGCAGTGTCAACGGGTTACTATGTACTTTTATCAGGGAGAATTATTCAGGCAATTGCAGCAGGTATTATGATGCCTCTGACACAAGTAATTCTACTGAACTTATTCCCGATTTCACAGCGCGGACGTGCCATGGGGTTATTCGGAATGGTCATCGGTGTCGCACCAGCCATTGGCCCGGTGCTCGGTGGATATATCGTTGAATTATATAATTGGAGTATGTTGTTCTGGATTGTATTACCGATTGCACTCGCAAATCTTATTTTAGCTTTCTTTACAATGCGTAATGTAACAGAACAAACAAATCCAAAATTTGATATGAGCAGCTTGCTGCTTTCTATATTCGGTTTTGGAAGCTTACTTTACGGATTTTCAAGTGCAGGTACAATGGGTTGGTTTAACATTAATGTGCTCGGCACATTAATATTGGGAGCGGTTCTCGTGACAATCTTTGTTAAGCGCCAATTTAGGTTAGAAAGTCCGATGTTACAATTAGCGGTGTTAAAGAATCGGGCGTTCTTACTGAGTTCGATAATTTCTATCGTGTTCTTTACCTCTATTATTAGTGGGAATAATATTCTGCCAGTCTTTATGCAGAACATGATGGATTTCACACCGATTGAATCCGGCTTAGCGATTCTTCCTGGTGCATTTATAATGGGTCTCATGATGCCAATCGCAGGATATATATTTGACAGGTATGGGATTCGTTTACTGACCTTTATTGGTTCAGTCATGCTCTTAGTCACTTCAGTCATGATGGCGTTTCTCGATGAAACATCATCATTTTGGACGATTACGATTATCTATACATTGCGTCTTGTGTCCGTAGCGTTTGCGATGATGCCGCTGACGACTTATGCCATGAATGCGATTAGTAACCGTTTAATTCCCGATGGCACAGCACTTAATAATACGATGCGTCAAATTGGTGCGTCACTGTTCACCGCAATAATGATTACAATTATGACACTCATTCCAATCTCAATTGATGGAAATGATCCTAGTATTTCAGCACAAGTGGTCGGTGTGAATGGTACGTTCTTATTTAGTGGTTTACTTGCCTTGATTGCATTAATACTTGCATTTTTCTTAAAAGAATTAAAAGATTTACCAAATCCGAATGAAGACGAAACAGATAAATAATTTTTAGGGATAGATATAGTATTGATTGAACCGGGGAGAGCGCTCGTCGGCATAAAAAAACCTTAAACACACATATACGATGAATCTCTGTGTGTTTAAGGTAAATATGAATACATATTTCATCACAAATATTATTCCTTGTTTTCTTTTACTTCTTTTTCACGTTCTTTTTCGTGCTTGAGTTCTTTTGACGGCGGGCTATCTGCTGGAACATCTTCTTTAATTGGTCGTTCGCCCTTGCGCTCACTCAACTTTTGCTCATCTTCTCGCGTTGTCATTCGCTTGTCTGCATCGTGACGTTTATCATTGTCCTTCATATTAATCACTCCTTATGCTCTATATTCCACGTAAAAATTCTTTTGAAACACTTTTCTAATTTAACTTTGCATTCTATGATAGAAGAAATTGAGAAATATAATGAAGGAGAGACATACATGAAAACATTTGAATCAGGTAATACCGTTTTGCTTATCCTCGACGTTGGTGAAGATATCAATGCAGCACTCGAGCAGTTAGCCACACAATATGATAATCGATTCGCTACAATTTCTGGTATTGGCGCTTGTGACTTTGTAGAGTTGAACTTCTATGATGTTCATGAAAAAAAGTATGATCAAAAAGTTCTAGATGAGGATGTCGAATTGATTAGTTTAATGGGTAACCTTGCTTTAAAAGAAGATAAACCATTTGCACATATCCACGGAACATTTGGAGATAGTCAATATCGCACATGGAGTGGACATGTATCAAAAGCAATCGTCTCAGTAACAGCTGAGATTACTATTGTCTTCTCAGATTTAAAAATCTCACGCGAAATGAATGAAGATATTGGTTTGTATCTGATTCCTTAAATACAAAGGTTAAGATAAAAACTTGATGGAATAAGAAAAATGGCATGGACTCTTAAAAATTAAGTCTCCATGCCATTTTTAGCCTGAATGCTAATTGGTCTGTGTGTGCGGCAACTCGAGATTTCACCATCTCTCGCACACCACGCCCAGAAATTATTCTTCTTCCACAACAATTTCCACAGTCTTGATACTATTGTCGGAATAATGCAATGCGCTTATTTCCAACTCTAATAATTCTACTCCGTCTGGCACATCATACATAAGTTGACCATGACCACTTCTACCTGGATTGATTTCTGGTACTGAGTTCATACGCCCGTATTCTGCTACGATGAAGTTGTCACCATACATACTTAAATAGTATGCAGGTGAACCTACGCTTTCTCCTATGTTTGTGTATTCGAAGTTAATGACCAGTAGATTCTCTGGCTCCCCATAGAAGTCGAGGTTGTACTCATCAATAAATTCTGTTGCGTCTGCAAAGTATGCTTCTTTAATCGTGTATTCAAATCCATCAAAACTAAACGTCTCAGACATCTCAGACGTTTCATCCGGTGATAAAGGATCTCCATAATCGTCTATGTCGTCCTCGCATTCGTAGTAACTATCGTAAACATCGCATTCTTCATATACGACTGGCTCTCCTGAGAATTGTGGCGCTAGTAAACCGAGTAGCAAGAGCAACGCTGGTGTTAACCCCATTATCAATCCACTCCTTTTAATATACGAACACGCTTTCATTATATATTTTTCTTATGCTTATTGTAAAAGTTTCGTAAATATTTTGACTTTTCTAAATTTAAGTACTATAGTGGCACTTATACTATTAAAGAACAGAGGTCGTTCAATATGCAATTACATCACTTAACGACAATTCAATCATTTTATTTTAGCTATTTTAGATAACGTTTGTGTCTGGAACTCATGGATACAAACATTTCAAACAATTGTTTGTATCTATGATGGCTAATTGCAATGCAATGGTTGCCACATAGATTTTAAAATCTAATGTAGGCAACATAAAATGAACACTCTCGATATAAACAAATTTCGGGGAACCCTACTTAGATTTTAAAACCAATCTAAGTGGGGTTCTTTTTTATTATGTATCACACGATAAAAAACCGGAGGCGAAGGGGTCATGATTATAATGTTAAACAACAATCACACAGCATCAGAGAGACAGTCGTTAATCAATTCATTAGAGGAACACAACGTAACCATTCACAATGTGCAGGGACAATCTCATGAAATTTTGGGTTTAGTCGGCGAAACCAGTCAGATTTCAACAGACTCTATTAGTAAATTCGATGCTGTCGAACGCGTTGAGAGAATATTAGAGCCTTATAAGCAAGCGAGCCGCTCGTTCCAATCACATGACACAATCGTAGATGTTGACGGCGTAAAAGTCGGTGGCGAACATTTCATGATTGCAGCTGGACCATGCTCTGTTGAAGATGAGGATCTAATGGTTGAAACAGCAATCGCACTAAAAGCGCGAGGTGCCAACATGTTACGTGGCGGTGCATTTAAACCAAGAACATCACCATATAGTTTCCAAGGATTGGGTGAAGAAGGTTTACGTAGACTAAGAGTCGCTAAAGCTGAAACTGGACTGCCTATCGTTTCAGAATTAATGAGTGCTGACAATTTAGATTTATTCGTACAGCATGTCGACTTGATTCAGATTGGTACGCGCAACATGCAAAACTTCTCACTACTTAAAGAGCTCGGGAAAATTAACACACCGATTCTGCTCAAGCGCGGCTTAACTGCAACATATGAAGAATGGCTCATGTCAGCAGAATACATTATGGCAGGTGGCAACACCAATGTAATTCTATGTGAGCGCGGCATCCGCACATTCGAGCAGGGCACGAGAAATACACTCGATTTACAAGCTGTGCCTTACTTAAAGTCAAAAACACACTTACCAATCGTGATTGACCCATCACATGCAGCAGGTATTCGTGACTTTGTGAAGCCAATGAGCAAGGCTGCGATTGTCAGCGGCGCAAATGGACTTGTCATTGAGGCACATCCAAATCCAGAAAAGGCGTGGAGCGACGGTCAGCAGACTATTTCATTACAAGATTTTGAGCAGTTGATGGCAGCAGCTCAACCCTTATTATCACTCGAACAACGTGTCTTTTAATGAGGTGAGATATATGAATATTGGTTACCTAGGCATACCAGGCTCTTATAGTGAAACAGCGCTCTCAGAATATTTACCTGAAGGCGCGGATAAAACGCATGTCGATACGTTTGATAATCTCATCACCTTACTGAAGCGGGATGAATTATCACATATTATCCTGCCGATTGAAAACTCAACAACCGGCTTGATTACACGAACGATGGACCTGTTAAAGTATGAGCCTTTATATATCGTTGACGAGTGGTATTTACCCATTGAAAATCAGCTCTGGGCAAAGTCAAATGTCTCTATAAGCTCACTTACGCATGTCTATTCGCATCCTGAGGCGTTCACGCAAACTGAAAACTATTTCAGTCAGTATCCCCATATCAAACGCGTGAGTTACACAGACACCGCAAATGCTGCCCGCTTCGTTCGTGAATCTGGGCTTGATACGGTTGCGGCACTTGCAGGTACGCGTGCAGGTGAACTGAATGGCTTAACGAAGATTGAAGGTACAGTAAATTCTGAAGATAAAAATATGACGCGATTTTTTATCTTGTCGCGGGAACGCAACGCGACACTCGGCGCACTCAGTTACTTTTATATTGAAACACCACATACACCAGGTGCGCTTCTGCGTTTACTAAATATTTTTGATCAGCATAGTTGCAACTTATTAAGCCTTAACTCTCGTCCGATTGAAAATGCGCCGTTTAGATATGGATTCTTTATTGAAGTGAATATTACGGACACTGATCTTTCATCACTGATGCACACACTAAAAACGGAATCGACGTATTGTCATACGTTTGGTTCATTCAATCCTTATGTTAGGAGGGACACTTGATGACACAAAATATTGCACTGGTTGGTCTAGGGGTCATCGGCGGCACGTTTGCAAAAGCTATCCATGCACATGCACCTGGTGTATACACGGTGACTGCTGTTGATACAAATGAAGACACGCTCACGCAGGCAGCGCTTGACGGTGTGATTCAATATGGCGAAACAACAAACCAAACCATTTTACAGAACGCAGATCTTGTTATTATTTCTCTTTATCCGAAAGCGTTAAAAACATTTTTAGAAACACATCGTCAGGAATTTAAGCCAGGTGCAATCGTTACAGAAACTTCCGGTATCAAGCAGTCGGTGATTGCGTTTATTGCACCGCACATCCCGCCGGATATCGATTTTATTTTTGGGCACCCGATGGCGGGACGTGAAAAACAAGGTTATTCATACTCGGATCCCGAGGTATTTAATCATGCCAACTACTTAATTTCACCAACAGAAATAAACAGTCGGGAGAATTTAGCCTGGTTTTCTCAATTTTTAAAATCACTGGGGTTTGGTCGCGTGACCGAAGTGACCGCTCCCGCGCACGATGCACTCATTGGCTATACGAGCCAGCTCACTCACGCGATTGCTGTTGCTTTAATGAACAGCGATGACACCGAGCGCGACACTTACAAATACGTGGGCGACAGCTTCAGGGATTTAACACGCATCGCAAATATTAATGAATATCTATGGTCTGAATTATTTTTAGAAAATAAAGAGGCATTACTCGCGTCGTTTGACACATTCGAACATGAATTACAGCGGCTAAAGACAGCAATTGAGACCGATAACATCCGTGATATGCAAGATATATTCCGCCAATCATCACAGCGCAGGCTGGTGTTTGAATCGGCCGATGAATCCAGAAAGGAATGATTGATTTGACTAAACAAATTTCTTTTAATAAAAATCTCGCACAACTTGAAGGTTCGATTATACGCAGTTTAGATGCAGAAATGCAGAAGATACCGGATATGATTCGGCTCACACTCGGTCAACCGCACTTTAATACACCCGCGCATATAAAAGCGCGCGCAGTGGAA
>JBGYPO010000110.1:0-9684 GCA_041838435.1 Aliicoccus sp.
CCTTCACAATCAAGTGTGCGGTACGTACGTGCTGCAACATCTTGAATATTTGAAAGCTCAACATCTGTTAGCTGCGCGGGTATATTTAACTCAGCGCCATCGTCATCGATATACTTCGAATCATAATCGTAAAATTCTGTATTGCTCACAATTTCACCGGGAACGCTGATCGTTAAATCTGCATTGCCGAGCACGGATACTTCAATTTCACGCCCAACGATTCCCGCTTCAATCATTACTTTCGTATCCAATGAAAACGCGAGATTAAGTGCCTGCTGAAACGCTGACTCGTCTTCAACTTTAGACACGCCAACTGAGGAACCTTGATTCACCGGCTTGATAAACATCGGCAATCCCAGTGTTTCTTTAATTGCCTCAAAACGAATTGTCTCTTTTTCAAAATGCTTAAACACAAATCCTGGTGCAACATGAATACCAGCGCCCTGTAATAAGCGCTTCGTCATGTCTTTATCCATGCAGACGCTTGACGCGCGTGTGTTACATCCAACATACGCAACGTCTAACATCTCGAGCATACCCTGCAGGTTTCCGTCCTCTCCGGCGTTGCCATGAAGCACTGGGAAGACGACGTCAATATCGAGCACTTTGTCCTTATTCATAAATCCGACGGCCGGCATCATAAATAATAGATAACCATCATCTTCAGTCACACTCACTATTTCTTGTTTCGTGTGATAGATAAAGCGCCCTTCTTTATTAATATAAATGAGTTTTACATCAAATAGGTCCTGATTAATTGCCTCATATATACTCGCGGCTGAGCGAATTGAGACTTCATGTTCTGTTGATTTCCCGCCATATAATATTGCGACTTTAGTTTTCTCCATGTTCTTTACTCCTCATTAATATTAACGCATCGCGTACGAGCATATAAATGATATCTTCACGCGTCAATGTATCATTTGACGCCACACCGATAAAACCTGATGGGCCGGATTCTTCCGGTTTCTCAAATTGGATGCCACTGACGTGTACTTTGTGCGCTTTATTATTCATGATTGTACACCAATTAATGACATATGTCCGTCCAAGCACTGTGTCGAATCCGGATTCTAATCCGATATAGTAGTCCGCTTCGACAAGCGCACTCACAAGTCGCACCCGATTATCAGAACCTGTTAACGTTTCCGCGTGTCCCTGCGGATTGTCGCTCACTTGACTCTCCGTTTCTACCCCGATGACTTCTGCATCAAGAGACAAACTTTCTGCTGCACGTTTCACTGCATTTACTTTATGTTTATTTTTACTGCCGACTAAAATTTTCATAGCAACATTTTAACACAAAAAAAGAACCTCTTTCGAGGTTCTGCTGTTCTACTTATCCAGCCATACTGTTTTTTCTTCATATGGCGTACGCTTGCCTTTTTTATCGATTGTGCTGTAACCGACAGGCATTAAACCATACACTTCTTCATCACCCGTTAAACCGAGTGCGTCTCTAAAATGATCCACGTTGTAAATCGGACCGCTCAGCCACTGTGTGTTAAGCCCTTCTTCTTCTGCAACGAGCATCATATTTTGACCCGCGATTGCAACGGCTGCACGATCTTCAAGCGGATCCACTTTCGGGTTGTCACTTGGTACATACACAAGAAATACGATTATCGGAGATAAAAACAAACGGTTGCCAATCTTCTCTATTTTCTTTTGACCGGTTTCACTATCTGGTTCTTTTACACGGCCATATGCAACTTCTTTTAACGCATTAGACAGGCGCTCTCGTGCTTCCCCGCTCACCACGATGAATTTCCATGGTTCTGTTAAATGGTGATTCGGTGCCCACGTGCCCGCTTCTAACATACGTTCAATCGATGCTTGTGGTGGTACTTGATTTGTCATACCGCCGACCGCACGTCTATTTTTAATAACTTCAAATACTTGTGTCATGTAATCCCACTTTCTATTTATATTTTATCTTGTAATACAAGTAATATAGTGAAGGTGTCGCGACTAAAGATAGAAGCGTCGAGAATGTAATACCTGCAATAATTGTGATTGCGAGTGGAACGAATAATGCATCACCTGATAACGCAACTGGAATCAGTGCGATAATCGATGTAATCATCGTTAATATGATAGGTCTGAATCTCGCAAACCCGGCATCCACGATTGCATCTTCAATGTCCATCTTACCTTCTATACGTCGGTACTCTATAAAGTCTATCAGCACGACCGCGTTTCTAACGACTATACCTGATAAGGATACCATACCCATGACTGCTAAGAAACTTATCGGTGTCTGTGTGACGAACAATCCGATAATACCACCGCTGAATGCTAAGAGTATTGTAAATACAATAACAATTGGCAGGCGCAGTGAATTGAATTCCCAGGCTAAGATTAAGTACACAAGTATAAGAATAACAGTAAATAATACTGCGATTTCAATGAAGAAACTTGAAGTATCCTCACTGTCACCTTCTATTACAAGTGTCGTACCGTCATCCACTGAATCCCGGAAATCATCAATGTAGTCATAGACTACATCTGTTTCATCTGCGAAGATTTTTATCTCGGCAAAACGCTGACCATCTTTATGTTGAATAAGCGGACTTAAGTCTTGACGCTCTACTTCTGTTAAATATTCAATATCAGAAATATCGCTCTCAGTATAATGTAATCTGACATCTTTTTCACTGCCGTTATCTAAAATCGAGTCGATTGGGAAGCCTGCACCAAATAAGTTAAGGTCTGCTTTTGCTGTCCCATACGTAATCGGTGAGTCTTCAAGAACAGATTCATCAATTTCATATGTGACAGTCTCAACAGGCTCTGCCATATTTGTCTCAATGACGATGTCCTGGTCTCTAAAGTCATCAGCAACCGATTCCGCATGAGACACTAAGACGTCGAAATCTTCATTATATAACTCGATAATAACCGGTGCATTGACCGGTGGTCCCTGTACGATTGTATTGATAAAGATCAGTGGCTCGTAGCCGAATTCTTCCTGATACACATGTTCATATGTTTCAACTGTTTCAGCATCAGACATGATGTCTTTATCTATTTTTAAGACAATCTGTGCTGTGTTCGGACCCGGCATAGATAAGTCTGATCCAAACAGGTTGTTTGTTCCCTGACCTGTGTAGACAATCGTTTCTTGAACGTGCGGCATTTCCATTTCCATCTGACGTGCCAGTGCCATCGCATCTTCATGCGTAGATTCTATTGAACGCTCATCAGAATAAATGACATCCACTGTCACCTCATTGCGGTCAGCCGCCGGGAAAAATTCGAACGGCGTAAAGCGGATGAGTATGAATGAACTTGCCGTAATCGCAAAGACAATCAGGAATGAGATTAACGGACGTTTGATGAAGTTCTTTAATAATTTATACGCATAAATTTTCGAACCGCCTGTGAATAACGCGCCTAAAAACCCTGGATTTTTTCTTAGTTTCACACCAGAGAATAAATAGCGTAACGCCGGTACAAATACTAATGCCAATATCGTACTGACAATCATTGTTGTAATTAATATCGCCGGCAACGCCCGGATAAACTGCCCGTTCGCACCAGAGAGTAATAACAGCGGTAAGAATGTAAATACAATTGCAAGCGTTGATGCAATAACTGAAGGTGCTACTTCCTTCGTACCGGTAATCATTGCATCTTTTTTAGAATCACCTAAGTTTAAGCGGCGCTCGATGTTATCGCTGACTACAATGGCATCATCTACAATAATCCCTAGTGCGATGATTAAACCAATAACTGATATTTGGTTTAAGTCAACATTCATATAAGGAATAGGAATTAACCCGATTAAGACACTCAGTACAATCGTAAGTGAGATGATGAACGCACTGACTGCGCTCAGTCCTGTGAATGTACCGATAACAACTGCGATTAGTGCAAGTGCTAGCGATAAATACAAACTGCTGAATATCGTCTCCAAGTTCTCACGCTCTGATTGAATCATTGTCATTTCAATATTATGATTATCAAATGATTCGAAGGCAGCGTTTACTGCTTCCTCAACACCTGTTGACACAGTAGGTGCGTTTTCACCTGTACCTAAAAGCACTGTCATTGAAACAGAAGGCTGCGCGCGGTAACTGATGATATCTTCTTTTGGTTCCAGCGTTTCAGTTACTGTTGCGATATCAGTAAGCGGCACACCATTTACTGATACTGTTTCAATCAATTCTATCGGCAATTTATCCTGGAATGATAACCGTACGTTATCATTATTTGGATCAGATAGCGATGCCGGTCTCAGTGCCGAGTTGATTTCTTCGATTACTTGGAATGGAAAGATTTCTTCGGCTAACATCGCTTCACGGTCAAGCGCGATATTGTAGAAACTCTCGTTAAACCCTTGCATGCGGACGCTGGCAACACCGGGCACATCTAAGATGTCTCCTTCAATTGCCATTATTTCTGATTTCATATCTTCAAGTTCTTCGAAAGTATTGGCTGAGAATATGTAACTCACCAATGGGAAGTTCGTTGAAAATGATGACGCAACCGGTCGGTTTGCAGCTTCCGGTAATGAGGACACTGCGGTATTAATCGCGTTGTTCACACTGCTGACGACCTGGTTTTTATCGGCGCTGTCTTCAAGTTCAAGCGTAATTGCCGACACATCATCCTGTGATGTGGAGACTGAAGATGCGACACCTTCAACATTTGTGATTGCTGATTCAATGACGTTTGTGACGTTTTCCTCAACACTCTGACTGTCCGCACCACCCCATACTGTCGTGATGTTGACGAAGTTGATGTTCGTCTCTGGAATTTCTCTTTGGTCCAACGTTAAAAATGTGTAAACACCAAATAAAGCAATTGCAAAAATAAAAATAACAAAAATAAGACTGCGTTTTAATACAGTTTCTAAAACTGCTTTCATCTACCTGCCCCGTTCTAAATAAGATTGTACTACGTGATGTAGGCTTTCAAACTTTGTAAATTTTATAAAATGAACGCCCATGCGTAATAGACTTTTAAAGTATACTATATCGATTACTTTACCCATACAGAATTTGCCTGATGAATATTGTCATGCAATTTTACAGAGATTGAACCATATAAACACATGAAATCAGATGTGATAGATTCTTGTGTTTACTTCATGCTTGGGAGAAGTTTTGTTGAATCTAAGGTTCACTCACACACTCAAGTTGTGATATTCTCCGATAACAATTGATTTTTGGACGAATATTGTACACAATATAGTTGAAGATACTATTAATTCAAGGAGTGTAATTCATGAATAAAAAACAGTTTGAAAAAATTAAAACTGACCATGGTTTTATCGCAGCACTTGACCAAAGTGGTGGGAGCACACCAAAAGCATTAAAAGCATATGGTATTGATGAAGACAGATATTCAACTGAAGATGAAATGTTCGACCTCGTGCACGAGATGAGAACACGTATTATCAAATCTCGCGTTTTCAACTCAGACCGTGTAATCGGTGCAATTTTGTTTGAACAAACAATGGACCGTACGATTGATGGCAAGTATACAGGTGACTACCTTGCCGATAAAGGTATCGTGCCATTTTTAAAGGTTGATAAGGGACTTGCTGATGAAGCACAAGGCGTTCAGTTAATGAAGCCAATGCCGGACCTTGATGCACTTCTTGACCGTGCGGTTGCCCGTAACATCTTCGGTACAAAGATGCGCTCAACTATTAATGCAGCAAACGAAGAAGGTATTCAAGCTGTTGTAGATCAACAATTTGAAGTTGCACACCAAATCATCGCTAAAGGCTTAGTACCTATTGTCGAGCCTGAAGTAAACATTACAATTGAAGATAAGCATGAAGCTGAAGTTATCATGAAAGAAGAAATTGCGAAGCACTTAGACAAATTAAAAGATGACGAGTTCGTTATGTTGAAGTTGTCACTACCAACTGAAGATAATCTGTACAAAGACTTTGTTAATCATCCACAAGTCGTGCGTGTTGTTGCATTATCAGGCGGTTACTCTCGTGAAGAAGCGAACGAAATTTTATCGCGTAACGATGGCGTTATCGCAAGTTTCTCACGTGCACTTTCTGAAGCACTCCGTGACTCACACTCAGATGATGAGTTCCATATTTTATTAAATGAAGCAATCGAGTCAATCTATACCGCTTCTGTGAGATAAGTTTATTTTGAATAAGAAAATCCCAAGACATTGCGTCTCGGGATTTTTTGTTAGGTTGGGATATAGTTCTGGTTCGTGTTATCGGGACCTTGTGGGTTGTACAGAGTCCCGATTAGACTGTTATCGTGCCGACGAGCGTTCTCATTGGCGTGATTAAGGGGCTATCGTGCCAATGAGAGTTGCTCATAGTCCCAAGAGAACCATTCCCGAGACTGTGAGAGTTGCTCATAGTCCCGAGAGAGCCATTCCCGAGACTGTGAGAGTTGCTCATAGTCCCGAGAGACAAATCACTCCCGCTCTATCACATAAGTCCCGGCTATGAAGTCTGCGATATGGCGGCCATCTTCTCTATTACGAATCATCCAAATATTGACGGCACCGTAAGCGATTGCGAGGAGCACAAGTCCAAACCACCACCAGATATAATTCGAGTAAAACATGCCGATGACGCCTGCTTGAACCATAATCCACGGTATAAACTTAAACGTGTTTCTCAATAAACTGCTCACAAATGATGTCTTTGTGTAATTTAACTGCAGTTTCGCAATCCGCTTCCCGTAACTTCCATATGGACGCGCCATTTCGAGTAGGGTAAATAATAAGATGAGTGGTGTACTCAATGTAAAGATTGCTAATGTCTGAATTTGAATGTGAGACAGCCTCGGTATCCCGTCCAACACACCAACTAAGATGACCAAGATTAATAACATGATTAATATTGAATATACGAGTCCCACTATAAAATCGATTAACATGACATTTAACCGTCGATGAAACGGTATTTTCTGCATCCCTACACCACCCTCTTAAACTGCTTAACAATAACAATTATGCCGACTTTGTGTTAATATCTCAATATATCTGTCGTTCTAGACATTTATCATATAAAATAATAACTATAACTAGTTTTTAAATCGAGAGGTTTGTTTGGCATGAGAAAATGGATGTTGTTGAGTGCGTTCGTATTACTGCTTGCAGCATGTAATGATGAAGCCGAGGAATTAACTGAGACGCACGAAGAAGAAGACATTGAAGAGACTGAAACTATTGAAGATGAAGCAGTTGATGAAAAAGTCGTAGAAGAAGAGGAAGATACATATCAAGTGCAATTTACACAAGAAGATCTATTTTATGACCCTCATATTTACCGCCTAGTCAATAAAGACCACGCACTCGGAGAAGATTATGTACCCACAGATCTTGTTACAGTGGATGTAGCTGTAGTGAATTCAGAAGGTTCCAACCAACTGAGACAAATTGCCTCACAAGCGCTAAATAATTTATTTGAAGCTGCAGAAAATAATGGCCACATATTATATGCCGATTCCGGATTCCGTTCTTATCAAACACAAGAAGTATTATACAATGGTTATGTAGAGCGTAGTGGACAAGCTGAAGCTGACCGTTACAGCGCACAGCCAGGTAAAAGCGAACACCAAACTGGACTGACGATGGACGTCACAGCTGATTCTGTCGATCGTCAATTGGTGCAGAGTTTTGGTGAAACGGATGAGGGCATTTGGATTCGTGAGAACGCACACCGATATGGTTTTATAGTGCGTTATCCTGAAGGTAAAGAAGAGATTACAGGATATATGTATGAGCCGTGGCACTTACGATTCTTGGGTATTGCACTCGCAACTGAAATTTACGACAGTGGTCTGACATATGAAGAATACCTTGAAGAAAGAGGCTTTGACATTGAATAAAAAATACTTGACGCGCTTAACTGTAAGCACATTATTAGTCGCACTAATGGCAGCATGTGATGACGGCGACAATGAAGAAGAAATCGATGTATCAACTGACACTGATAACACTGAAGAAGTTGAAGATGAAGAGTCGTCAACTGAAACTGATGATTCTGAATCAGCAGAAGATGCAAATGTAGAATCTGGTGACTCAGAAGAAACCGAAGAAGAAGTCGTTGAAGAAATTGAAGATATCGAAGTTAGGTTTACTTTCACAGGTGACATCATGGGCCACTCCCCTCAAATCGAAAGTGCATGGGATGAAGCACTCGGCGCTTACAATTACGAACCTGTCTTTGAATATGTGCGTCCTCATTTTGAAGATTCGGATGTTGTATTTGGTAACTTAGAACTTGTGCTTGCCGGTCCAGACTATGCATACTCAGGTTACCCACAATTTAACTCACCAGATTCTCTGCTCGATGCACTCGAGTACGCAGGTTATACAATCTTAAATACAACGAACAATCACAGCTTTGATATGGGTGTCGATTCGTTAATACGAACACGAAATCTAATTGATGACTCAAGCATCCAGGCAGTCGGTACATACACTGAAACACCTGAATCACGTGTCCACTACATGGATTTTGGTGATAAAACTTTCGCGCTCCTTACATATGCAGAGACATTTAACGGTATGGTGGATCACATCAATAATCCTGAATATGTCATTCAATATGCGAACTTTATCAATGAGACTTATATGCTAGAGGATATTGAAGAAGCAAAAGAAAATGGTGCAGATGTGATTATTGCAAACATGCACTGGGGTGATGAGTATCAGCATGAGCCATCAGAGCGTGCGCGCGAATGGACGGACCTGTTAGTTGAGAATGGTGTCGACATCGTGATGGGTGGTCATCCACACGTCATTCAGCCTGCTGAAATTGTTGAATCAGGAGACAACGAAGCATTTGTTGTGTATTCACTCGGTAATTTTGTTTCAAATCAACGTTTTGAATCTTTAGGTAATGTGTATGGTGAAACTGTTTCTCGTGCAACAGAGAACGGTGTAATCGTACATCTAGATATAACAATTAGTGGAGATGACATTCGACTAACAGACGTAGAATTTGTCCCAACCTGGGTGTATGCAGGCTATGAAAAAACCGGTACATACGATTATGTTATTTTGCCGACACAAGACTTTATCGATGACCCAAGGTTTGCTGAAAACTATGTTGACCGAATTGATTCTTCAAGAGACCATTCATTATCTATAATTGGTAATTATGGCATCTTTGAGGAGGAGATAGATCTTGAACTCGGAAATCACTAGACCAAACGGACGAAAGTTATTTATTGTTACTGTCGTAACAATCATTGCGTCTATTATTTTTGTAATAATGATGCAAACTATCTTTTCTGCATCGTCTTCAGGTGAAGATGTAGTTGATGAAGACACAGATGCCGGCAGTGAGACGGCCACATCAGAGGATGCACATGAGACCATTGTGCCTGAAGAAGACATCACCATAACGGTATCTGCAGTTGGTGACATAATGGTGCATGATGCTCAGCTCAATAGTATGTTTAGCAATGAATCAAACGATTACAATTTCGCACCTGCATTTGATGCGGTGCGTGACATTTTATCGAACAGTGATATTACAATCGGTAACCTTTACGGCATGCTCGCTGGTTCTGAAAATATTCATTCCGGTTATCCATCATTTAATACACCCGACAATATGGCGGCTGCTTTGAAAGATTCCGGGTTCGATGTCATCGTCAGCGCAAATGCGACTGCAATGAATTTTGGACTTGAAGGTATCACACGACACGCTGAAACTTTAGATGCAGCCGGCCTTGA
>JBGYPO010000111.1:0-20267 GCA_041838435.1 Aliicoccus sp.
CTAAACCGTTGCAGCGAGAACGCTCAGTGCTACGGTTTAACCAAAACCGTTGCAGCGAGAACGCTCGGTGCTACAGTTCAACCGAAACCGTTGCAGCGACAGCGCTCATTGCTTCAGTTCAATCTAAACCGTTGCAGCGACACCCATCGCTGCAACACTTTAACACCACTCAACCACTCAAAACAAAAAAACACGGACACTCAACATATAGTCGAATATCCGCGCTCAATAATCAAATCATAATTTTAGTTTTGCGATCTTGCGATTAAGATTAATCGGACAAGTTCTGCGATTGCAACTGCAGTTGCAGCAACGTAAGTCATTGCAGCAGCATTTAATACTTTCTTCGAGTGGCGATATTCTTTTTCATTCACAAGGTTCAGTGATTGAATTTGTTTCATCGCCCGGCTTGAAGCATCGAACTCCACTGGTAATGTCACCACTTGGAATAATACTGCAAATGCAAATAATCCAATACCACCCCATAGAATGTACACGCCCATGTCGCCGCCGCCTTCGACCATGCCGGTAATTATAATACCAGCAAGGACAAGCAGCATACCGAAGTTACTTCCGATATTTGCAAGCGGGAACAATGCTGAACGGAAGTTTAGGAATGCATAACCCGTCGCATGTTGTATTGCGTGTCCAACTTCGTGTGCTGCTACAGCAGTACCAGCAACTGTTGGTTTGTCATAGTTATCAGGCGAGAGACGAATCACTTTTGCACGTGGATCGTAGTGGTCACTAAGGAAGCCACGGCCACGTTCAACTTTAACATCATAAATACCGTTTTCTTCTAAAATGATTCTCGCAACTTCTGCACCTGTTTTTCCGCTCGTTGAGCGTACGCGTGAGTATTTGTTAAATGTAGATTTTACATTGAACTGTGCAAACATCGGTATGATAAAAATGATTGCAAAGTAAATTATATATTGAAACAAACCTTCCAAATCAATTCCTCCTATTTCTCATCTATCCTTACCTTAATTTTACTGATTACAAATTTTTTAGTCAATTAGAATGATTGTTTAATTTTCTTCGAGCGCGTTATCATCCTGTTTTCTGGGCACAATCGTGATCAAAAGTGCCAGCACAATAACCGTTAACCAAAATGCAAAATAGCCAATATGTTCAAAGTATTGGTCTAACTGTCCATACACTGGATACTGCCTGTATACATAGTCAATCACGTCATTATGAAATAACCAGATGGCAGTAGCGTAGATGTGCCACTGCTTCACTTCAAAGTGTGGCAGGAACATAATCGCCTGGATTGCCATAATGCCGTGTGACGCAATCAGCATTAACCCGATATTCGTCACCATGCCTATTTCAATAAACGTCAAAAAGTTCATGACGACTGCCCATACGCCGTATTTTATCAATGTCGTAAATGCGAGCGCATCCATCAATCCTGATTTCTTATTGAGCAGCAACAACACGATCACGACACATAGAAATAGCGTTGCTGTTGGACTGTCTGGTACAAACGGGATAAAATACCACTCCGTCTGACTGAGTTGTCCACGATACCAATAATAACCGTACACAGTGCCTAAGAAGTTACCAATAAATAAAAGAATCAAAAATGTACGGTTAAACATCAGTTTATAAAATAAATTCATACATTCACCTCAAAGTAAAAGCGTTTTAAAATGTCTTCTATAATAAAGAAAGCCGTACGTTTCCTTTCCTGGGGCATCGCACGAGCCTGTAGTCTCGTGCTGATGCTATTCCCCTAGGAGTGAAACGTACGGTTTTACTCTTTGTTATGCAATATTCTATTGATTGAGTATTAAATATCGAGAAATGAAGATTATTCAGCTGCAGTTAACTCTAAATCAGCAATGAATTCTGAAATCGCAAGGATTTCATCTTCAGTTAATGTATCTTCAAATGCCGGCATGTTTTCTGATCCATTTGTAACGAATGCAGATACGTGCTCAACTGACATCTCGCGTTCGATTAACTCAGGTCCTGATCCACCTGTTAATTCCCCACCGTGACAACTTGTACAGTTTGTACGAATTAACTCTTGGAAGACCTCGCTGTCTGCATCTAAGTTAGAGAAGACAATTTGACCTTGTTGGTTTTGTGTTTCCCAATCATGATAAGCGACTGATTCCCATGTTGTATAGAAAATAAGTCCGACTGCTAAAAACATCATGCTTGACGCAACAGGTCGTTTTAACCAATGACGTTCTTTGTTTGTATCCAACCAAGGTGCAAGCATTAACGCACCGAATGCTATACCCGGCATAATAATGGCACCGATAACATTATATGGTCCTGAAGCATATACGTATTTTAAAATCTGATAAAGGAATAAGAAATACCAGTCTGGTAAAGGTACATATCCAGTGTCAGTCGGGTCTGCCATTCTCTCTAAAGGTGCAGGGTGTGCAACCGTTAGACAGAGGAAACCGATTAAAAATACAGCACCTGTCATCCATTCTTTAAGAAGGAAGTCAGGCCAGAATTCTTCGGTACGACCAGGGAATTCTGAGTAATCACGACTTAATCTCGGCTTGTCATACGTTTGTATACGTGAGTCACCGACGAAAGTCAATCCTTTTCCACGTTTCATATTAGTCTACCTCCAAATTTCTCTTATAATGGTCCTGAAATACCTTGTTTACGGATCATGATGAAATGCAGTGCCAACAAGATGAATAATGCTGCTGGTAAGAAGAACACATGAATCGCAAAGAATCGCGTCAATGTTTGTGCCCCAATTATTGTCGCATCACCAGCAAGTAAAGTTTTAATCCATTCACCTATGAACGGTACTGATTCAGCAATATCTAGACCTACTCGTGTAGCAAATAGAGCTTTCATATCCCAAGGTAATAGGTAACCAGTGAAAGCGAGACCTAAAATAACTGCAAACAGTAGTACACCAACTACCCAGTTAAGTTCTCTCGGTGACTTATACGCGCCCGTGAAGAATACCCTTAGTGTATGTAAGAACATCATTACCACGGTTAAACTTGCACCCCAGTGGTGCATACTTCTGACAATCATACCTGCAGCAACATCATGCTGTAGATAGTAAACGGAATTCCATGCATTAACAATGTCTGGTACATAATACATTGTTAAGAACATTCCTGATAAAATTTGAATTACCACTAAAAAGAATGTAAGCCCACCAAAACAATAAACAAACGCAGAGAAATGGTACCCCGGGTTTACATGTTCTGGCACTTCGTGATCTGCGATATCTCTCCATATCGGGTTGATATCAATGCGATCATCAATCCAATCATATAATTTATTGAACAATGGAATACCCTCCTATCCTACTAATTTGTTATCGCCTAGTGCGCCTAGTGCCAGGTAACCATCAGATTCAGAGACTTCAAACTGATCTAAGGGTCCACGTGGTGGTGTACCAGGAACGTTTTTTCCATCTTTTGTGTAATATCCATTATGACATGGACAGAAAAACATATCTGGGTTCGATGTATCTCCAGCCCAGGTTACAGTACAACCTAAGTGCTTACACACCGGTGAGAATGCGATGATGTTATTACCATCTCTATATACCCAAGCAAAGTCAGCGACTTCACTTTCATACCAACCGTCTTTCTGTTCATATGAAAAGTCAACCTTTACTGGCTCGTCCGTAATCTCATCCATTCTAATACTCGTTTGGATATAGTCTCCATCTGCGCCTGCTGCAAATAATGGATCAATTGCGAAACGTGCCATTGGCAGAGTAATCCCAGCAGCCATAAATGCACCGCTTCCCATTAAAGCATAGTTTAAAAATTGACGTCTTGTCACTTTTTGTGTCATTCGTGCTTCCCTCCTCGTACAACAATATACATATTATATACTAAGACATATCAATTTTATCTTATTAAATATAGACGGTCAATATACTATCATGAAATAAAGACAAACATTTGAGAAATAATGCACTTATTTCGCTTTACTTGTTCCATAACTGAATAATTGCCTTCATAACTGCCTTAACTTCTTCATTTGCCATCTCAAGTTTCATATCTTGTGACATGCTCTCAAGTGGTATTTGATTAAAGTTTAGCACATGTTCAGATATTTCAAATGACTTATCACATAAAAAGACAACATTTTTAAATCCATAATTCAATAATTGCGCGCGATAATCGTGCGCCTGAGAGATATCATCATTAATTACTGATACGCTCGGCGTGATAAAAAGCCTGCCTCTAAATTGACGCTCAAGCTGCATGACAATCATTTGACTGAGCTCAATATTATTTGCATGTGTTTTCTGCGCGCTATCCATATCTATCTTCTGCAAAGGTATGATTGCAGTATCAATAAATTCAAATTCATCTTTTAAGATAGATAAGTCTGCCGTGTTGTAAAACATGATTACCGACTCTTTTCTTCTAAAAGTTTTAATTCTTCTACGAGTGCATTAAATGCATCCTCGTTCTGATTATCGAGTGCCTGATCAATTCGTTCGAGTAAACTATCGCGTGATGCGACTGCTGATGCGTTACGTTCAGATTCAAGTAAGTCCGCATACTTAGCATCCGTCTCACTCATATTGAACGTGAGTAGAAATGGCTCTTCAATATTAAAGCGCAGTTCATGGAATATGGTCTCACCGTCACTCATAACGTGAGTACCTTTATTTAATATGAGCGACGGCCGCCCTGTGTCCTTCGTGGAAATTCTAAGTGACTTTTTTAAACCTTCGGTATCGATGAACTTCGCATTCTTGATAATCGTCGGATGGGATTTAATGAAGTTGATAATCCACACAGCGATGCGATCTGAAAATTCATATCGATGTAAAATATAATTTAGAAAATCTTTCTTTTGCTTAATATTCTTCAAGATCGAGTCGCTCCCATTCATGCTCCCACTCAATATTATCTGGTTCAATTTTGATTAACTGCTCAAGAATATTATACCGTTTAGCTGAGGCGATTTCTAATAAGAAATAGTAATAGTCGGTCATAAATGGCACAGCATGCGATAATTCTGCATAAGCGGATTCATATAGTGACCCGGCCTCTTCATATGCTTCATTTTCAGTCTCTACTTTTGCCAGTAAGTACTGCGAGTCGGGATTTAGTTCATCGCGTTCAATCAATGGATTAAACCGCCCGATTTCATCTGTCTGAGAACTTAAGAGTAATATTTCAAATATGTGTGTGAGCGTACTCTCGTAAGCAGGATCAAGCTGTAAGCTCTCGTGCAGCGCATCAAGCGCCTCAGTCTCCTGATTATTTTTGAAATATAGATTACCGAGACGGTTATACATAATCGCATTCACTTTATCCTGGAGTAAGTAAGCCTCGGCAATTTGGATGGCCCCTTCGTAATCGTGTTCATCCTCTAATATATCAATTAAAGTAATGTACGCCACAGTATAATACGGTTCATTATCAATCGCCCGCTGTAACAATGTCTTCGCGTTCTCTAACTTCTCATTATGCTTAGCAGCAACAGCTTTGTCGAAGATGTCCTCGTTTTGATAATTATGAATATCGACTTTGTCATAGTGTGTTAAAGCCGTTTCATATTCCATTTGCAGAAGATAAAGTTTAGCGATTCTCAAATGAATGTGCACACCATTAATTGTTTCTTCCGTCTCAATGACTTTCATGTACGCTTCAAGTGCCTCGAATATGTTCCCTTCATAAAAATGAAGTTCTGCGCGCGCGAAGTGAATGATGACATCATCACTCATCGTCAGCGCCTCTTCAAGTAAATTGAAACTTACATCCGCCATGTTGAGCTGTTGGAAGATTTCAGCTTTGATTAGCAAGGTAACAACTGTTTTTGGTGACGCATTGATTAAACTGAGCGCATCATCAAGTCTGTTATCCGTAATGTAAATATCGACAAGGAAACTAACAATGTCGTCATCGTGGTCCACTTGTGCATGGAGATGCTGAAATATCTTCTCAGCATCATATATATGACCGTATGACATGAACACATCACCAAGCAGAAATAATTGATTGAGCGACTCATTATCTGTTAATTCTGGTAAGTGGTCTATGACACTTTTGACATCTGCTTCATTAATCGTTTGTGAACTTTCAATTTCTTCTAGTATTGTACTGATATCTTTCATATTCACGCATCCTTATTTAAGGTTTCGTTAAATGATTTAAAATATTCTTCTATTTCATCCAGACTTAAATCCATATCGACAGGGTGACCGATTGATTTCATAAGCACGAAACTGATAAAGTCATCGCGCATATTCTTTTTATCTTTTAAGAGATATGGACGGAGCGAATTAAATTCTGTGTTACCTACCACATCAAAATCAATGCCGATATTCTTAAAATGCTTAATATAGGTTGTTAAATTAAAGTTGGCTGTTGAATATTTATTGTTTGATACATGCATCATAAATAGGAGTCCAATAATCACCGCATGACCGTGCCGTAAATTATGGACGCGTTCAATCGCATGCCCGAGTGTATGACCAAGGTTTAAATGCCTGCGTCTCCCCGACTCAAACTCATCTTCTATCACGTATCTGAGCTTTGTCTGAATACCTTTTGCTATCACATCATCCATGTGCGTGACGTCAAGTGTATCTAAAAAGCGTTCGAGCAACCGGTTCACCTGCATCTCATCATTTAAAAGCGCATGTTTAAATACTTCACCATAGCCGCTCAACACTTCGTCATAGGGAAGCGTCTTGAAAAACCTTGTGTCCATTATGACCCCTTTTGGCCGGTGAAAGCTACCAATTAAGTTCTTGCCGTGAGAAGCGTTAATCGCAGTCTTGCCGCCGACCGCAGAATCATGCGCGAGTATCGTTGTCGGCACGTGTATATAATCCACACCACGCAGTACTGTCGCTGCAACAAATCCTGCAGCATCACCCACTGCCCCACCACCGATTGCGACGATTAAGCTGCCCCGTTTAATGCCGCGTTCAAGCAGTGTTTCGATTGTATCGATATACACAGAAAATTCCTTCGACGCTTCGCCATTCGGCAACTTAATTGGTATATCTATGTTTTTGAGCAGGTCGTGTTGATGTAATTCATAGACCAACTCGTCCACAAGATAAAATACAGACGTATACTTCCCCGTGTATTCATCTAAACGTGAAATTATATCTTCACCAACATAAATTGTGTAATTGTCCGACGGATAATTTGTTTCAAACTGCACCTGCACTCACCCTTACATATATATTAAAAAAAAGCCGAGCATATACTCAGCTTGTTATATTAGTAAATCCAGTTTGCATTGTTTAAGTTGTAATCGACTAACTCTGACGCGTTAAAGAATAAGTTAATTTCACGCTCAGCACTCTCAGGTGAATCTGATCCATGAATAATATTCTTACCTACTGTTAAACCGAAGTCGCCGCGGATCGTTCCTGGGCTCGCTTGTGCCGGGTTCGTTGAACCGACAACTGTACGCGCAATTTTAATTGCATCTTCACCTTCAAGTACCATCGCAAATACAGGACCTGATGTGATGAAGTCAACGAGCTCCGAGAAGAAAGGTCTTTCGCTATGCTCAGCATAATGTGTTTTCGCTAAATCTTCAGATACGTTCATTAATTTAGCACCAACAATTTTGAATCCTTTGTTTTCAAGTCTTGATACAATTGTACCGACTAAGTTTCTTTGTACACCGTCTGGTTTTACCATTAAAAATGTCTTTTCCATTATTCAATCTCCTTATAATTCATTCCATTTATTAGTCTAACATTAATAATTTATATTATGATAGACGTTTTTGCAATTTATCTGCGATATCCACAAGATAAAAATGAATCTCTTCTGATATACCCTCTGTCGCTTTAACTGCTTCATCGATATGATATGCACTTTTAGCCAGTGCCTGGTCTATGCTGTCTGACTCGAGAATTTTATCGATTAATGCATCCACTGCTACTTCCTTATTGGAATAGCGCTCAAGCATCTCTTTAAATTCAGCGTCTTGATTTCTAAGCAGGATAGCAGGCAGTGTGTAATGCCCGTTCCTCATATCTGAATACTTCGGCTTACCCAGCAGTTCCGCATCACCAATGAAATCTAAACAGTCATCAATAATTTGGAAGCTCATGCCGATGTGATATGCATATGTCTTCAACTTTTTAGTCAGTGCGTCTGATAAGTGAACAGCAAGTGCGCCGAGCACGACGCTTGTTTCAATGAGCAGCGCCGTCTTGCGATATGTTTTCTCATAATATTCATCCAGCGTGATTGCCGCATAGAACTGTTGATCGAACTGACTGAGTTCACCCTTTACAATCGTTTGAATTGTTTCAGCATACACAGTATGAAATTTAGGGACCTCAATGTGACTCACAAGCTTTAATGCTGCTGATAACAAATAGTTGCCGGTAAACACCGCTTGATGATAGCCGCGTTCGTAATAGACGGTCTCTCGTCCACGGCGTAGCTTACTGTCGTCAATGATGTCGTCATGCACAAGTGTTGCCATATGAATCAGCTCAAGACTCGCCGCCACACGATAAATATCCTGCTGATAAAATTCCTCACCAAGTTTACCGACCAGTAACGTGAATGTTGGTCGAATTTTTTTACCACCATTTTGAAACAGTTCAAAACTCTTTTGTTTCACTGGAACTGTATCTGGTGATATTTCATCTTCAATTATTTGTTGAACAATTTGAAAATCTTGAGCTAAAAATTCATTCACAGACATTATTCATTTTCCTTTGTGAGCGGTTTAATTGCGATGTGAGTCGCAGCAGTACCGAGTGTATGTGTGAGGTGTTTAACAAATGTAAATCCGGTATGTTCAATCATCTCAGTTAATTTTTGTTTCGATGGGAAGTCACGTGTTGATTCATAGAGCCATATATACTCCTGCTCTTTATCTGCAATCAGTCCGCCAAGCTTTGGCATAATCGTGCCGAAATATATATTAAAACCGAAGCGAATCAACGCATTCTCCGGTTGAGACGTTTCTAATATAACGAGCGTGCCGCCCGGCTTTAATACGCGGTACATTTCTTTAAGTCCTTGTCGGTAATCCGGTAAGTTTCTTAAACCAAATCCGATTGTTACTGTGTCGAATGCATCATCTGGGAATTCTAAAGACATCGCATCGCCCTGCATCAGAGATACGTTATCAATATGCGAAGTGCGCGTACTAGCAACCTCCAACATGTTTTCACTAAAGTCTAAGCCGATAACTTCAACCTCAGGATTCGTTTTAGCCATATGTATCGACCAATCACCTGTGCCGCAGCATAAATCTAAAATCATCTGGCCTTTCTTGAGATGCATGTGACGCATTGTTTTATGTCTCCAGATCTTATGCTGGTTAAAGCTAATCACATTATTCAATCGATCATAATCACTTGATATTGAGTTGAAAATGGTTTGTATTTTATTCTCCGTAGTCACTAAATCACTTCCTTCAATAGAAGATTCGGACGATCTTGCATCAACTTGCTCACTTGTGCGTAAATTATTTCTTTAATATTGGGAGAAATAAACTCAACTTTAACAAGATATAAAATTGGTGCATACAGAATTTGTGCGAGTGCGTCCACATCAAGCAGTGTGTCGCTCGCGACGAGTCGTGATTTATCTATATGTATTTGTTTAGAAATATCCATCATGTCTGACAATACGGCAAGCTGCGCGTCTTCTGTGATAAGCTGATAAAATTCAGACAACAAGTAATCACCAACAAGCACATGCGTCTCGCGTTCTGTTTCACTTGGTCGTTTATCCAAGTGGAGTAATGCCCAATTAAATAATGTGACTGCTTCAATCGTTTTAATGCGTGCATGATCTATAACTGAACTTTCAATGGCCGACAATATTGATGCATCAAACTGTTTTAAGTATTGATAGTTTTTATCAATAGCGGTCTTTATATTACGTTCTAAAGTGATCATGGATTATCCACCTATATAAATTAATAGACCTAACACAATGTTAGGCCTAGATTGATTAATTATTTTACTGCATCTTTAAGTGCTTTACCTGCTTTGAATGCAGGAACTTTAGAAGCAGCGATTTCAATTTCTTCACCTGATTGTGGGTTACGACCTTTTCGAGCCGAACGTTCGCGGACTTCAAAGTTCCCAAAACCAATGAGTTGAACTTTGTCGCCATCTTTCAGAGCGTTTTGAATAGATTCAAATACTGCATCTACAGAAGCACCAGCATCTTTTTTAGTTAAACCTGTTTTTTCGCTTACTGCGTTAATTAAGTCTGTTTTGTTCAATGAACTACACCTCCCTTTGTACAACAATGATGCAAACATCATTATGATATGACTTTAACACAACGAAAACCGCACTGCAATTAGTTTTTGATGAATTAAGTGTAATTTTTATCGGTTTCTATGTTTGCTTGTCATGAATATCGGACTGTTATTTTCATCGACTGTTATTTCCGGTGAAAATACTGGTACAACGGGCGTGTACGTGTATAAAATTTCGCGCACATCATCCCCTGTTTCAAATGTCAGCGATTGATCTTGGATGATATGCATCACGTCTTTACGATAATCAATGACCCATTCCTGCCCACCAGAGTAATAGATATCAAGTTCTGCCCCGGTATAAGGACTTGTGACGGTAGGATTTTCACTCAGTTTATAATAGTCGAGGTCAAGTTGATACACGTTAGGTCCTACCTGCTCGCCTAACTGAACATGCGGTCCCATCCCTTGAATTCTAAGCTGCAGACTTCTCAACGCTTCGAATGTTTGTAAGTCTGCAATTTTAACTTGCGGATCCGTTTCCGCACCCATGATGACATACTGGTATATGCCGCCTGCTTCATACGCATTGCCTGGATGCTCTCCCAAATATGTAGGGATTAAGCGTTCAAAATCGATTTGATATTTCATAAATTCCTGTGGCGCTTCTATTGTCTTAATAGGTAATAAGCCATCTGTTGACTCTTGAAACGCTTCAACAGCCTGCTGAACCGCTCGAATCTGCGTTTCATCTGGCGGTTGATGTGCCTGTCTGCGCTCATCCGGATATAAACATCCTGATAAGAGCACGACTAAAGGGAGTAATAGCAAAATGTTACGCATGGTTACTACCACCAAGCACTGGAATCATAAATAGAAAAGCAAGAATCAATAGTATCCATGCAAAAATTGAAACAAACATACTTATAAATCTATTTTTTATCACAAAGCGTGCCACATAAATGAGTACCGCAGCAAGTGCCATCGCACCTAATGAATAAAATGATACCCACATTAAGTCTAATCTAGATATATCGAACATATGAATTTACCTTTCAACTTTTTGTTTTAAAATTTCTCTGAGTTCAGCTGTCTCACCTGTTTTGTCACGCATCATTAACTGAACAAAAGCTTCTTCTTGTGATATGCCGTGGAATAAATAATTATAAAGAACTGTCGTAATTGGCATCTCAACATTATACTTTTGTGCAAGTGTGTATGCAGCTTTCGTCGTGTTCACACCTTCAACAACCATGCCCATCTCTCTCTGTGCTTCTTCAAGTGTCATACCTTGAGAAAGCATAATACCACAGCGATAGTTACGCGAGTGCATACTCGTTGCTGTCACGATTAAGTCACCCATTCCAGTGAGACCTAAGAACGTCAGCGGATCTGCACCCATCTTCGTACCTAAGCGTGTAATTTCCTGTAAACCACGCGTCACGGTTGCGGCTTTCGTGTTATCTCCAAAGCCGAGCCCGTGCAGGAGTCCGATAGACAATGCAATGATATTCTTTAGTGCCCCGCCAATTTCAACACCAATCATATCCTCACTTGTATACACTCTGAAGTAACGATTCATAAATACATCCTGAATCTTCTGAATGTCACCACCAAATTTTGACGCAAGTACTACTGTTGTCGGTTGTCTCAGTGCGACTTCCTCTGCGTGAGAAGGTCCTGATAACACACAGAGCGTATCGATATACCCTCTATCTATTTCTTCAACGATGACATCAGACACTGGCAGGTTTGTCTCAAGCTCGAGTCCCTTCGCAACATGCACAAGCATCAGTTTCTTCTTGTATGTATGGTTGATATTGTTAATCTCGCGACATACACTGCGCATTGCATTGACTGGGACTGCCAAAATTAACAAATCTGCATGTTTCACTGCAGTTTCTAAATCATTGGTTGCGACGATGCTTTCCTTCAGTACAACATCTTTTAAATATTTGTGGTTCGTATGATCCGTATTAATTTCATTTACGGCATCAAGATTACGCCCATAAATCATTGTGTCGTGATTGTTATCATCCACAATAATAGAAAGGCTTGTCCCGAAACTGCCTGTACCGATAACTGAAATATTCACAGAACGACCTCCTTAGTTTCTCTTTCTACCCATGATATGAATAGGTGTGCCCTCAAATCCAAAAGCACGTCTAAATTGGTTTTCCATATAACGTTTATAACTAAAATGTAATAACTCCGTGTCATTGACGAATAACACAAATGTCGGTGGTGCCACACTAACTTGGGTACCGTAGAATATATTTAGACGTTTGCCTTTATCAGTTGGGGTTGGATTCATGCTGACACTGTCCACAATCACTTCATTAAGCGTACTCGATGACACGCGTTTCTTATGTGAGGCATCTGCAATTCTAATGAGCGGGAACACAGTATTTAAACGACTTTTCGTTTTCGCTGAGACAAATGCGATCGGTGCATAGTCAAGAAACTGAAATTCGTTACGAATATCATCTTCGAATTTCTTCATCGTTTTATCGTCTTTTGTGACCGCATCCCATTTGTTCACCACAATGATGATTGCACGTCCCTCTTCATGCGCAATTCCGGCAACGCGCTTATCCTGCTCGATAATACCAACCTCACCGTCAAGAATCACAAGCACAACATCCGAGCGTTCAATCGCACGGCGTGCTCGTAAAATAGAATACTTTTCAGTTGATTCATACACCTTGCCGCGCTTGCGCATTCCAGCCGTGTCAATCAGCGTGTATTCCTCGTCATCAAGCGTATACTTCGTATCAATGGCATCCCGAGTCGTACCCTCAATGTCTGATACGATGACACGTTCTTCACCTAATATAGCATTGATTAAACTCGACTTCCCAACATTGGGCCTACCTATTAGTGACACTTTTACTGAATCATCTTCTACATACTCCAGGTTTAACGCTTTGAAGTGTTCAATTGCTGCATCAAGCACGTCACCGAGCCCGAGTCCATGCGAACCCGATACTGGAAACGGATCGCCAATACCCAGTTCATAAAAATCATAGATCTCATTGCGCATCTCAAAATTATCAATTTTGTTCACAACAAGAACAACTGGTTTTTTTGATCTATGGAGAATTCTGGCAACGAATAAGTCGTCTTCAGTCACGCCATCTCTTCCATTACAAATCATCATAATAACGTCAGCTTCGTCAATTGCGATTTCTGCCTGCATTTTAATTTGTTCTTGAAACGGCGCATCCTCTATTTCAATACCGCCCGTATCAATCACATCAAATTCATAGTTTAACCATTCACCATTGCCATAAAGTCTGTCTCTCGTAACACCTGGTGTATCTTCTACAATCGCTTTTCTCTCACCAATAATGCGATTAAAGAGCGTTGATTTACCAACATTCGGCCGTCCAACGACTGCTATTGAAGGTTTTTGCATACGTTCTACCTCCTAATTCCAAAAATAAAAGAGCGATGAATATCGCTCTTAATATTACCATATTTACAGTTTTATCGCACGACACGTGCGGTTCATTAACCTTTAAAATCTTTAAATTTGTCACCGAACAAATCACCTAAAGTTGGCTCATCTGCATTTGAATCATCTGAGTATACTTTTGGTTGACTTTCTTTTCTCGGACGACCTTGCGTCTTCGGACGTTCAGGTTGTTCTTCAGTCGCTTTAATCGATAAAGAAATCTTTTCATCTTCTTCATTAATTGACAGAATTTTAACTTTGATATCCTGCTCAACTTCAAGCACGTCACTTGGAACGTTTACGTGGTCATAGCTGATTTCAGATACGTGTACTAAACCTTCAACGCCTGGTGATACTTCAACAAATGCACCGAAGTCTACAAGACGTTTAACGACACCGTCAAGCAGGTCATCCTGCGCGTGCTCTTTAACGAATGTTGAGAACGGGCTTGGTAATGCCTGCTTAATTGACAGACTCACACGCTCTTCTTGTGGTTTAATGTCTAAGATTTTAACTTGAACTTTCTCGCCAATTTCAACAGCATCTTCAACTTTCTCAACGCGTGAGTAGCTCAGCTGTGAAATGTGCACAAGACCGTCGATGTTACCTAAATCAACAAATGCACCGAAGTTTGTCGTACGTACAACAGTACCTTCAATAACATCACCAACAGTTAAAGCTTCAAGCTGTGACTGGCGGTTTTCTGATTTCTCTGATTCAACGATGCGTTTTCTGTTTAAGATGACGCGGTTTTTATCGAATTCAATTTCTTCGATTTTAACTTCAAGTTCTTGATCGGCAAATTGTGATAAGTCTTCAACGAACGTATCAGAAATAAGTGATGCAGGGATAAATCCGCGCACACCAACATCAAGCACCAGGCCTGCTTTAACGACTTCTGTCACTTTACCAACAACAGTCTCATCGTTATTTTTCTTCTCTTCTAAAGACTCATAAATTTTTGTCTCTTCTAATTTACGGATTGAAAGGATTACGTTTTTGCGGTCGTTTTCATTTTCAACTTTGATTACGACACCAGAGATTTGATCATCAACATTAACAATCTCTTCTGGCTTTTCAATGCGTAGGTTTGTCAGCTGACTAATTGGAACAATCCCTTCAAAATCAGATCCATCTAGGTGTGCCTTAACAAACTTATCTTCAATTTTATATACAGTACCACTCACAACGTCACCAATGTTAAATGGAAGGTCTTCATTAGATTCTTCACTTTTTGCATCTGATGAATCTGTATTGTCTTCAGCGTTGTTTTCTGAAGTCTCTTCTTTGTTTTCACCCTCGTTGTTTTCTACTGCTTCTTCCTGAGAGTTTTCTTCTTCCACGTTTTGTACGTCTGCTTCGTTTTCTACTGTGTTTTCTTCATTAAAATTTTCTTTCGTCATGTCGGCTCCTCCAATGGTTATCCAAAAATAGAATTATATATATAAACTTCTTATAAATATCCACTTTTGTCAAGTCAAATTGAAGAATTAACCATTAATTCATGAAATATTTACGCTTTATGCACAAATATGGCTAATTCATCAGTTTTATAATTGCTTCGCGCGTAATCTGAGTCATCTCTTTTCGCTTCACACCTTCATCATTTAACGCTTTAATATCTATCGGCTCACCGTAAGTAATTGTCACACCATTTTTTCTATCATACTTTCCTGTAATAGAGGTCGGAACAATTTGAGCACCCGATTTCATTGCGATAAAACTCGCACCTTCCTGGAATTCACCAAGTTCGCCCGTTTTGCTGCGTGTACCTTCCGGAAATATGAGCAGCATATTGCCATCCTCTAATACTTCAACGGATTTCTTTAATGCTGCACGGTCTGACTTACCGCGAGATACTGGGAATGCATTGAGCTTTGAGATGATAAACCCGAGAACGGGTATTTTAAACAGCTCTTCTTTCGCAAAAAAAGCGAGCTGTCGCTTTGACGTTACGGCAACGAGCGGCGGGTCCATATCTGATATGTGTGTAGACGTTATGATGACCGGTCCTTTTGGCGGTACATTCTCGAGACCCTTTACTGTAATCTTATAGCGCAGTTTCATGTATATTTTAACAGCATTTTTTACGAATGTATAAAACATAGTTACTACCCCCTCATCTTACTGTTTGCAAGTTCTATTATTTTATTTTGTACTTCTTCTATTGTCATATATGATGTATCTAAAAAGATTGCATCTTCCGCTTGACGGAGCGGTGAAAGCGTGCGGTTAATATCCTGTTCGTCGCGACTGCGTATTTGTTCAGTCAGCGATTTAATATCGATATCAACGCCTTTTTGCTGCTCTTCAATGAAACGGCGTTCAGCCCGAACTTCAGGTGATGCACTCATAAAAATTTTTAGTTCAGAGTCAGGCAAGACTGTTGTGCCTATGTCACGACCGTCCATAACGACACCTTTATGCTGCGCAATTTCCCGCTGCATCCTGACAAGGTGCGTGCGCACAATCGCGAGACTCGATACGCGGCTGACGTTCTGATTCACTTCCATGCTGCGAATTTTATCAGTGACATCCAAATCATTAATGAACACTTTTTGATTTGGCAGCGGCGTGAGTCTAATCGATAAATCAGATAAATTGTCTAAAACGTCCATGCCATTTTTTAATGTGTGCAGTGTCACAGCACGGTACATTGCACCGGTATCAATATAAATATAATTAAAATGTCGTGCCACATGCTTTGAAATTGTACTTTTACCTGCAGCTGCAGGTCCATCAATTGCTATGTTAATTTTACGGGTCATCCCATTAACCTACCTTGCTATTTGATTTCAATTTATTCTATCATATAAACGGATGGAAAAGATTTTCTGGAGGAATTTTATGAGACGAATTTTAGCAATACATACCGGTGGAACAATCAGCATGTCCAGTCATGAAGGCGTTGTTTCCGCTAACGAGAAAAATCCATTAACATATCAAGACACAAGCAACATGGGTGTCGTTTTAAATGAAATATACCCGATACAAAAACCATCTCCTCATATCACTTTGCTTGATATGAATACGTTAAGAGAGATTATTTTAGCTGAGTCTGCGAATTACGACGGCTTTGTTATCACACACGGGACCGATACGCTTGAAGAAACTGCATACTTTTTAGATTTAAGTATGGACATTATGGCGCCGGTGGTTGTAACAGGTGCGATGCGCTCATCCAACGAGATTGGTTCAGATGGGTTATATAACTACATTATGGCCGTGCGCGTGGCTGGTGACGCGCAGTCTTCGGGTCGCGGGACACTGATTGTATTTAACGACGAAATCCACGCGGCACGCTATGTGACGAAGACCCATACATCTAATATTGCAACGTTTCAGAGTCCAAACCGTGGACCCGTTGGGTTTTTAACAAAGGATAAAGTACTGTATCACCACTTGTTATATCCTCAGGATACTTTAGATAATTTTGACCCTGATATTAAAGTTGGGATTATCAAAGCATATGCGGGGTTAGACGATGTGTACTTTGATGCGCTGATTGATGAGGGCTATGACGGTGTGATTTTAGAAGCGCTTGGCCAGGGTAACTTACCGCCGTCGTCGCTGGACGGTTTGGAGCGCTGTTTGGCGGTTGGTATGCGGGCAGTGTTAGTATCTCGTTCGTTTAACGGTGTTGTTGGTAAATATTATGACTACGTTGGTGGCGGATATAACTTAGCCGCCCGAAAAGTGATTTTCAGCAACGGCTTGAATGGACAGAAAGCAAGGATTGCACTGGGGCTGGCATTGTCTAACACAGAAGATCATGAAGAGATACGGTTATTGTTTGAGAAGGTTTAGGTTTTGGCTTTGATCGTGCAGACGAGCGTTCTCGTTGCAACACTTTCGACTCAACCGTTGCAATGAGCTTCCTCGCTGCAACACTGACATTCAATACAAACTAAAAATCACCTAACTCATACACTTGAGTTAGGTAATTTACATTATTGAGAACTCAATGTTCTCTCTTTTTCTAATATATCTTGAACAATTTGACCGCCATGGAACTTTCCATTTTCAATGAAGATAGTGTTTGCATCATTTCCTGCTGCAATGACTCCAGAAATATATAAGTTTTCTACATTTGTCTCCATAGTATTCTCATTGTACTCAGGCGCCACCCCAAACGGTGTTTCATTAATTTTAATTCCAAACGATTCCATAAACTCATAATCTGGATGGTAACCGATCATCGCAAATACGAAATCGTTATCCATCGTTATTGTGCCATCAGGATTTTCAAGTGTCACAGAATCTTCAGTAATTTCTACTAATTCGGTATCAAACATCATATCGATTTTGCCATGTCTCGCGAGCGATTCAAATTCTGGTAAAATCCAAGGCTTGATACTCTTCGAATACTCACTGCCTCGGTACACGACCGTCACGTTCGCTCCAGCCTTCTCAAGTTCAATCGCAGCATCGACCGCCGAGTTCTTACCACCAACTATCAGTACGTTTTGATTATAGTATGGATGTGCTTCTTTAAAGTAATGCATTACTTTATCAAGATTCTCACCAACACAATCCAAACGGTTATGTTGGAAATAGTAACCCGTTGCCAACACTAAATACTTACAGCGATAAGTCGCTTTAGAAGTCTCGAGCGTAAAACCTGTCTCGTCAGCTTCTCCTGAATTGACTGTCTCATACGTGTTGATATTTAAATTATACTGACGCGCCACTTCCCGGTAATAAACCAAAGCCTGATTTCTGAGGGGTTTTGTCTCTACTGTGATAAAAGGCATGTCTCCAATTCCAAGTTTGTCACTTGATGAGAAAAACGTCTGGTGCGTCGGGTAATGGTAAATTGTATTTACTACATTACCTTTTTCTATAACCAAGTAATCCTTATCGGCATTTTGCAATTCTATTGCAGTCGAGAGGCCACACGGCCCCGCCCCGATAATAATTGTCTCTACGTAATCCATGTTTTCACCTTTCTAAGCGATTAAGGGATAATAAGGTCTTGTCCTACTGTTAAACTATCTCCACTTATTCCATTCGCATCTCTAATTCTCTGAACATTTGCAGCTGAACCGTCACCATAGTACTGAATCGCAATTCGATATAAGTTATCTTCACCTGTTACAGTGTGCACTTGGTTGCCTGCAAGTGGTGATTCTGACTCATCGGCTGTTGTCTCTTCTTCGTCTGTCTCAGTATCTGTTTCATCTGAGTCTTCAGTTTGCGCTTGCTGCTCCTGTCTACGCGCTTCTTCCTCAGCAGCTTGCTGACGCGCGCGCTCTGCTGCCTGCTGCTCTCTGATTAAAGCAATCTCAGCATTCTTTTCATTGACAGCTGCTTGAGCTGCACGTTGTAACTGTTGTCTTTCTGTTGACGAATAGTCTGCAATTGATAAAATTTCTTGCTCCTGAGTTGGGATATCCTGACTCGCATCAAGGTCATCTGCAGTTTCTTCATCCGTATCGTCAACGACAGCAACTTCAGTATCGTCTTCTGTTGTGCCATCTTCTGTTTCTTCAGTATCATCCGTTTCTTCAGTGTCATCTGCTGCATCATTAGATGCAATACGGTTCATGTCCGTTTCGTCTGGCAGAAAATTCGTAATTAATAAAAATGCGAGCAGAATCGTGATTGGCAGTAATAATATCCCCGTCACGATAATTGGAATGATTGGACGTTTCTGATCAGGGTCACGTTCTTGACGTGCATTACCACTCCGTAAATTTGTAAACTTCTCTTTTAAGATTTTGTTTTCTTCTTTAATTTGGGTATTATAGGCAGATAATTTTCCACTGAAAAACTTCTTACCCTTATCAATTTGATCTTTGTTGACGTATTTAGAGATTTTACCCTCGTCTGTCTTTGTGCTTTCTTGTTGTGATTCGTTATTTACATTTGATTTATTGTTTTGATTTTCAGGTTTATGTCTATCTGATCTTTTCATGCCGGGTCACTTCCTTATTTTCTTATCCCATATTCGCTTTTATCCAAGCGCTACTAATGTAATATTATAATACTTTTACGCTAATTTTTAAAGTAAATTAATTATCTTATCGGTCCTTTGTATGATTTGATGCTTAGTAAGTTTAAAGTATTTGAATGTTTACGCCAATAGCTTTACAATTAATTTATGAAAAGCTGAAACAAAGAGGTGAAGTTCGTGAAAAAATATACGATTGTAGATATGGATACTTGTATAGCATGCGGTGCTTGCGGTGCTGCTGCTCCTGATATATATGATTATGATGATGATGGTATCGCATATGTGATACTCGATGATAATCAAGGTACCATGGCTGTTCCAGAAGAACTACATGAAGATTTAGAAGATGCATTTGATGGCTGCCCGACTGACTCAATTAAAATTGCAGAAGAACCGTTTGATGGTGACCCGTTAAAATATGAATAATTTTTAACCTTGCTGAGACTCGAAAATGTTGAGTCTCAGTTTTTAGTTGTATAAAGTTTATATATTCTGAATCTGTGGAGGGCCAATTGACTTCTCGCGTTCCAGAGAGCAGTTTTTCAATCGCTGGGGAACGCCGTTTGACTTCTCGCGTTCCACACATCAGTTTTTCAGACGCTGGGGAACGCCGTTTGACTTCTCGCGTTCCACACAACAATTGTTCAGACGCTGGGGAACGCCGTTTGACTTCTC
>JBGYPO010000112.1:0-7491 GCA_041838435.1 Aliicoccus sp.
GCCGCCTTTACCCTCAATCGTTATCGTAAATCCGTCCGTACACGCATGTGCAATCCCGTCCGCAACCGTAATATTGCCGACCTCAGTCTTCGAACACACGTGCAGCGCAATAATCGCATCAACTGAAGGATTCTCAAGCACACCTTCTTTAATCATGTACTTCGCACCACCGAACTTCTCTTCAGCGGGCTGAAAAATCAGTTTCACGTTCCCATACAGAGGCGGGTGTTCACTTAAAACTTTCGCAACACCCATCAGCATCGTCGTGTGTGCATCGTGCCCGCACAGATGCGCAGCACCCGACACTTTCGAACGATACTCAACGTCTTTCTCGTCATGAATCGGCAAAGCATCCATATCCGCCCGAATCGCAAGCGTCGGTCCATCATGCACACCATAAATAGTTGCAGTTAATCCTGTCTTCGCCACATGTGATGTGACATTTAACCCAAAAGACTCCAAATGTTTCTTAATAAATTCCGCAGTGTCATATTCTTCAAATGCTGTCTCAGGATATTGATGGAGATGTCTTCTCCACGCAATCAAATCCGGTTCTATCTCTGACGCCTTATCTAAATAGTCCATACTCATCTACTCATCTCCACATCTCTTATGGATATTATACCCCGAAGACTGAAGATGTCGATAAAACCTCAACTTAACAATGATTAATACGTTTCTAAATACTGATCAAGTTCCCAACCTGAAACTTGTTGGCGATACATATCCCACTCAATTTGTTTGCTGTTCATAAATTGACGGTATATGTGAGACCCCAGTGCATCCTGCACTACTTCATCTTCTCTCAATGCTTTTAACGCTGTATATAATGTCGACGGTAAATCCTCGATTCCGACGCGTTCGCGTTCTTCACGTGTCATTTCATAGATGTTTTCATTGACCGGATGTGGAATTTCTTCCTTGTTCTTAATACCTTCAAGACCCGCCTTTAAAATCGTTGCGAGTGCAAGATAAGGATTTGCTGACGGGTCTACTGAACGCACTTCAGCACGTGTAGATAAACCGCGCGATGACGGAATTCTGATCAGCGGACTGCGGTTTTTGTTGCTCCATGCGATATAACATGGTGCTTCATAACCCGGGACAAGTCGTTTGTAAGAGTTGACGAGCGGGTTACATACAGCAGTTAAACCACGCGCATGTTTTAATACACCAGCCATGAAGTACTTCATATCCTGACTTAATCCATCTTCATTTGATTCATCATAAAATGCATTTTTATCGCCTTTAAACAGCGAGACGTTGAAGTGCATGCCGTTGCCTGAAAAACCATGCAGAGGTTTCGGCATAAATGTCGCGTGAAGGTTGTGCTTGCGCGCAACAGTCTTAACGACCAGCTTAAACGTTTGAATATTATCACATGCTGTAATTGCATCAGCATATTTAAAATCTATTTCATGTTGACCTTCAGCGACTTCATGGTGGGATGCTTCGATTTCAAAGCCCATATCTTCAAGTTCAAGGACAATATCGCGACGGCAGTTTTCACCAAGATCTGTCGGGGCTAAATCAAAATAGCCGCCCTTGTCGTTCAACTCAAGTGTCGGACGCCCTTTATCGTCGAGTTTAAATAGGAAAAACTCAGGTTCCGGCCCAAGATTAAAGGCACTGTATCCCATTTCCTCCATCTCTTTTAACACACGCTTTAAGTTCGAGCGCGGGTCACCATGAAACGGTTCGTGGTCTACATTATGTACATCACAGATTAGTCTCGCGACTTTCGCTTTTGAATCTGTGTACCACGGGAATATTTTAAACGTGTCGAGATCCGGCACAAGGTACATATCCGACTCTTCAATGCGGACGAAGCCTTCAATTGAAGAACCATCAAACATCATCAGTCCGTCTAATGCTTTACCGAGCTGGCTGATTGGTACTTCAACATTTTTGTTCATCCCTAAAATATCAGTAAACTGCAGCCTTAAATATCTTACATTTTCATCTTTTACAATGCGCTCAATATCTTTTCTTGTAATCTTACTCACAATATCATCTCCTTAATTTTTAAAGAACCGCGACAAATCACTGCGGTTAATAGGCGTACTGCCCCGTGCCTGCAGCTGCATAATGTCTATTTCAACTTCTTTGCTACTGAGAATCTCTCCAACTCTAGCCATCTTAAATCCTTTTTCTAAGTACATTTTAATATCTAATAATGTATCTAAGTCATTCATCGAAAATAATCGCGTCCCACCGTCCGAACGTGCCGGACTAACGAGCGACTTCTCTTCATAATAGCGAATTTGGCGGGCGGAGAGTCCCGTTAAACGTATTGCTGATGATATCGGAAATACTGGAGAACTGCGTCTAAACTGGTCTTTATCCATAACAGATTTACCTCATAGAGAAATATTAGCACATGTTTTTTTACAGACAAAATCTATGTTAGATAATCTAACATCACACTTTAATATCATTAAATTTACCACGAATCTCAAATTTTAGATATAAAAAAACCGAGACTTAAGTTGTCCCGGTTCAAACAATTATTTAGTTTGGATTATCTTCTAAATCTGGAATTGCTCTCTCATAGTACTGACGGTCTTTATTTGCTGTGAAACGCTCAGTTTTTTCCATCGTCACATCTGCAACGTAATCCGGCATCTTAGCAAACGACTCATAAATACCTTTTGACACAAGTTGGTTACCTTCAGGGAATTGCATACCAAGGTCACCCTCAGCAATATCCGCATACTTAGCAAAACCTTGGAACGTGCCGTTCTCGTTATAGAGTACGATTGACTCGCCGTTGATAATACCTTCGCGCTTCGCATCACCCGCATTCACAAGCACGTCATAACGCCCCATCGTATTGAATGAATCCTGGTCACCATAGACCATCGAGTTGAACTGCTTACCACGACGCATCATCAATGTATACTTACCAGGTTTCTTCTTGTTATCCGGAATATCTATCGTAATAAAGTTCGCACGGCCATCTACTGTCGGACAAATTCCGCCTTCACATAACCACGCGCCACCATACTGATACACGTCTCCTGATTTCTTCAAGTACTGAACGCCATCGTAGTTCGGATTTGCTTTCGCAATTTCTTCTCTGATTTCTTGTCCAGAATTGAAGTGAACTAAATCATAATGTTCAGGCTTAACACGCTTCGCAAGATCTAAGTAAATCTTCCACTCACTGCGCGCTTCACGAATTGGGTTACGGTTACCTTTTATAGGCGGTGAGTAGTAAACCATGCGTTCTGTTGACGTCGATAAACCACCACCGTCTTGCTCAAAACGTGTCTTCGCCGGCAGGACAATAACCGCTTCTTTAGCATCAACTAGTGTAGACGTGTTTAAAATAATATCCTGGTGCACACGAATTTCTAAATTCGAAAGTGCTTTTTCTACAAATGCAGGATCCGGCATCGTCTCTAAGAAGTTACCGCCGGACATATAATATAATTTCAACTTGCGCTCGCTGCCTTCAGGTAGCATCGCATTTTCAATTGTGACACCGACAGAATCTCCCGGCCAATCTGGTAAATTAAAGTTCCAGACACCTTCGATGCGTTTCTGGTTAGGATGCTCCCAACCACCACCCGGTAATGAGAATGGATCTGCACCCATTTCACCTGAACCCTGAACACTCGAGTGACCACGCAGCGGCATTAAGCCAACGTGTTCGCGACCTAACCAGCCCCGAAGGAGTGCAATGTTCGACACCTGTGAAATGTTATCAGTCGCATGCTTGTGCATCGTGAGGCCGAGTGCCCAAACGTGCACACCATTCTTAGCAGCTGCCATCATTTCAGCAAACTCTACGATTTCTGCTTTTGAAATACCAGATGATTCTAGAATTTCATCCCAAGATTGCGCATCAACTGTCTCTTTTAATTCTTCAAAGTTGTTGACATGATCTTTAACGAATTCATGCGCAATTGCGGAACCTGGACTCTGTGCTTCCATCTCAAACCAATGCTTCATGATTCCGTGCATGAATGCGATGTCTCCACCGATTCTCACTTCGTAGAATTTATCCGCAATTTTTGTACCGAATAATGCAGACTCCATCACTGAAGGTACCCAGTAATGTTCCATTGCTGGTTCCTTATACGGGTTGATGACGACAATTTTCGTACCGCGCTTTTTCGCTTCCATCATGTATTTCGTTGATACTGGTGACGAGTTCGCCGCAACTGAACCCCAGAATATAAGCAGGTCAGTGCCTAACCAGTCTTTGTAGTTACATGTTGACGCACCCACACCTACAGAGCGCATCATTGCAGTCTTAGATGGTGAGTGACAAATACGCGATGCATTGTCGATGTTATTCGTTCCTAAATAACGTGCGACTTTCGCAGCCACATAATACGACTCATTCGTGATACCACGGCTCGTCAGATAAAACGCGAAGTTCTTCGGATCGAGCTCGCGCATTTTGCTTGCGATAGTTTCCATTGCTTCATCCCAGGAAATACGCACGAAACGATTATCACCTTTTTTACGAATCATTGGGTACGGAATACGTCCCAGTTCACGTAATTCTGCACTTGTATATTTACGCAGCTCACTAATATCTGAATGTAAAATCTCCGGCTTAATTGCCGGTGCTGTATTTAAGCGCAGCACGTTTAAGCGCGTTGTACATAAATGTGGGCCGGTTAAAGTTTGGTCTTGAAGACCACCTACACCAAGCGCACATCCATCACATACACCTTGTGTAATTATATTTGTTGCATAAAATAGGTTGTCCTTATTTTTCCATGCAATCTTCGCAGTGTCAGTCATGTGACGCGGTTTTACTTTCGTAAGTCCAAACGGCACTTTACTTACCCACAGACTTGAGTCCCACTTTTTAGTCTTCTTTATAGGACCTGTATGAAGTGTTTTTCCCATTATTTACACCCTTCCTCGAAAATCATTTGTACCCATTATACTACATTCAAAATATTTTCAAATGTTTAGCGCGTTATTCTATCTTACCCGCTTTAACCTTTTTAATATCCTGTCTGATGATTATTGAGATGATTAATGCGACAACGAACATCGCTGTGAATATATAGAGTGTTAATGTATAGCTTTCTGTTGCTTCACGAATATACGAAACGATTAAAGGCCCCGCTAAACCCGCTGCTGCCCAAGCTGTTAAAATATAACCGTGAATTGCACCGAGTTGTTTCGTTCCAAAAATATCACCGATGTATGCTGGAATCGCTGAGAAACCACCACCATAACACGTCATGATAATGAACAAGATTAACTGGAATAATAATGCTTCTGTCGTAAATGGCAATAAGAAGAACAATGCAATTTGAATAACAAAGAAAATCGTATATAAGTTTGGTCTTCCGATATAATCAGAAATCGATGCCCAGGCAAGACGTCCCGCACCATTGAATACTCCCATGATACCAACCATCAATGCTGCAGCTGCTGGTGTTAATCCTGCAATCTCCTGCGCCATCGGACTCGCCACATTTAGTATCGCGATACCACACGTCACGTTAATAAACAGCATCAACCATAACCAATAGAAACGACGCGTTTTAACCGCTTCGTTAGCTGAAAGGTATGCAATGTCCTTTAATGACTCATCTTCTTCTTCATTATTTAGTCTTGCTGCTGCCATTTTAGGTGGCAAATATCCTGCTGGTGGACGCTCTATATACAAACTGGAAATAACCATAATAATAAAATACGCGACCGCTAATGTATAGAACGTCGTTGGAATTGTAAACGTCATCATCAACCAGTTCATGACGGGTGAAGCAATCATCGCTGCAAAACCAAAGCCCATGATAGCAAGACCAGTTGCCATACCACGTCTGTCCGGGAACCATTTAACAAGTGTAGACACCGGTGTGATATAACCGATACCAAGACCGATACCACCAAGCACCCCGTAACCTAGATAAAATAACAAGAGATTATCAATAGAAACCCCGTAACCCGCAATGACTAAACCGATCGTAAAAAACATCGTAGATACTAAACCTGAAACTCTGGGACCTCTCGCTTCAACAAAATGACCCATGAATGCTGCAGACAAACCTAAAAACAAAATTGCTAAACTAAACGCTAACGACACATCGCTTAACGACCATCCATTTAATTCATCTAATGGATTAACAAACACTGAGTATGCATAAACAGACCCAATCGAGATATGTATTCCAACTCCAGATGCTGCTATAAGCCATCTGTTCTTAGTATTTTTCATATCATTTCCCTTTCTATGTGTATAGATTATTTTTTGCACATAAAATGATTATATTGTAATAATATTCAGAAAAAAATATGAATATTTTGGGTATTTGTATTGACAAATTGTTATACTATATACATATAAATGTAAACGGGGGAGGTTATTATGGAGATTACAACGAAAAGAGAGATATGGCGCTATAGTGATAATCAGCTGGAGTCGCATGAAGATACGATTGCAGAAGAATTTCCGTTAACGATATTTTTAAACGATGTCGAATTCGCAACACTCGTGTGTTCCCCACAATATTTAGAAGAGCTTGTGATAGGATTCGTTGCCTCTGAAGGTGTCATTCGTAAGCGGGACGAAATCAAAACATTCAACATGGATGAAGAAGGTGGGTTCTGCCACATCGAACTCTATAAAGAAATCCCGACAGACTTTTTTAAATATACAAAACGCATTTTAGGATCGTGCTGCGGGAAGAGCCGTCAGTTTTATTTCCAGAGTGACTCAGAAACAGCAAAAGTATCAATGTCAAAAACAACTGTCACACCCGCTCAATGCATTCAGTTAATGAGAGAAATGCAGGACAGTTCGACAGTGTTCAAAGAAACAGGTGGTATTCACAACGCAAGCCTTGCAACACCAGACGCGACGTTTATCCATCGCGGTGACATCGGCAGGCACAACGCGCTCGACAAACTATATGGCTATTGCTTGGAACAAGAAATTTCCGTAAGCGATAAAATTCTCGTCTTTAGCGGTCGCATCTCGTCAGAAGTATTGACTAAAGCCTCTAAAATAGGCGTTGGGATTATCTTAAGCAAGTCTGCACCAACAGACCTTGCAATTAAACTTGCTGAAGATTTAAACATCACGACGGTCGGGTTTATCCGCAACCATTCGTTTAATGTATATAGCCACCCAAACCGAATTCAGATGGACTCGGTAGTGAGTGCGAACTAAGAAAACACTTGGCCTTGGGTCAAGTGTTTTTCTATGTGGAGGTATGAATCCGGAGTTTAAGTATGGTTCCGCGTGCACCACGAGTGAAAATCCGGTGCTGGTGCACGTATAGAGGAGCTCCGCGTGCACCACGGCTGAAAAGCCAGTGTTGGTGCACGTCTAGAGAGGCTTCGCGTGCACCACGGCTGAAAATCCAGTGCTGGTGCACATATAGAGGGGTTCCGCGTGCACCACGGCTGAAAATCCGGTGCTGGTGCACGTATAGAAGGGTTCCGCGTGCACCACGGCTGAAAATCCGGTGCTGGTGCACATATAGAGGAGCTCCGCGTGCACCACGGCTGAAA
>JBGYPO010000113.1:0-3324 GCA_041838435.1 Aliicoccus sp.
CTTTATCACCTCGTTAATTGCTACTTTAATTATAAGTTACATCCGGAGTGATGTATAATCTTAAATATGAGGAGTGGTCCTATGATTTTTAAAGCAACCCATGCTGAGCTTAGTGATGTCGCGTCACTTGCACTCAAGCTTTGGCCGAACCATACATTTGATGAGTTTTTACAAGAGTTTATTGATTATATAAATGAACCCTCATCTGCAGTCTATGTTGCACAAGCAAACGATGCAATAATAGGTTTTGCACATGTGGCCCTAAGAAATGACTACGTAGAAGGTACCGCATCAAGTCCGGTAGGGTATTTAGAAGGTATATACATAGAAGAACCTTATCGAAATAAAGGATTTGCGAGTCAACTTGTTAAAGCGTGTGAAGCATGGTCGATAGAACAAGGCTGCAAAGAATTTGCGAGTGATATTGAGATTGATAATAATGAGAGTTATGAATTTCACTTAAAGAATGGATTTATTGAAGCGAACCGACTCATCTGTTTTAGTAAAAAGCTGGTTTAGTTCTAACTTCATATAAGGAGCCATACAATGAAAATCATCCAAGAGGCAAACTGTAACAATTCTCCTAAAAATCAAAAAGTAGCAGATATGACACAAGCAATACTTACTGCCGATAAAGAATACGTGAATTCTTATTTTGAAGCGGGTTTAAACACGCTCGATCTACCTAAACTTGCAAATATCGCTGAGATAACAATTCTCACAGCAATCAGTCATGGGAAGTCTGCATCTAGCTTGAGTGTCTATACAAAAAACAATGTTAAACATTATATTGGTATGTTCTTTGTATTTACCACGCACAAGGCAGAAGCTTATAAAGAAATCATTATCACAGAAGGATAGGTGTTTGCGTGAGATATATTGGCATCGATTTAGCATGGACGACAAAAAATGAAACAGGTATGTGTGTGCTAGATTGTAATGGAGAGATTTTGCATCTATCGTCAGAAGTGTATTCGAATGAAGAAATCTTCCATCTTATTAAAGATTATTATCAACATCCGACCGTCGTTGCGATCGACGCACCGATAGTCGTACCGAACGAAGTTGGTTCACGTCCGGCTGAAAGTGCACTTGCAAGACAACTGATTAATGGTCATAGAATTCGAGCGTTTCACTGCAGTCGTAGTTATTTAATCAGACACTACGGCAGCATACGTGCTGAAGAAATTGCGCACAATTTAAGTAATGAATTAGGTTTTAAAATTGGTTATCACAAAAATCAGGATAGTATTGTAGAGACAATACCAACCGGTATCATCGCGAGTCTTATTCCAGAGGCAGCACCTTTTAAATACAAGTTAAAACGCGGCGTCACAATAAGTACTGCGCATCAAGAGCTTGCAAGTTTGATCTCTAATTTCCAATCTCAAAAGCTGTCAGACCATTTAAATTATGATACGACACGCAAATATACAAGGGTCTACCATAAGCATTTAGAAGATCAGGTCGATGCTTTTTTATGTGCACTGATGGCACGTGAAATCACCACAACAAATAATGAACCGTTAATATTCGGTGACTATATAAATGGATTTATCATGTTACCTAACAAATAGATAGATTATTACGAAGGGGGCATATTCATGCCTAGAAACGCATTCCCAGCTGAAGATATTATTGTAGAAATCACTTCTTTAAACGATAAATACCATGGTGTCGCAAGGTATCGTCATGAGAACTTAGAAGTGGGTCAACAAAGACGTTTAAAATTAACAGTGCCAAATACATTGCCGGGTGATGTTGTTAAAGTGCATGTGCCAAATGCACGTGGACGACGCCGTGCGACTTTAAATTATAACGAGCTGATAACGCCCTCAAAAGACAGAGTAGAAGCACCATGTATTCACTTTGATTATTGTGGGGGCTGTGCTGTTCAGCACTTATCCTACGCGCATCAATTAACACTTAAACATCAAGAAGTGCAGATGCATCTTGAGAATAACGGTTTCGATAAAAACCTCGTTCAACCTGTCATAGGTATGACAGAACCGTTTCATTACCGCAATAAGATGGAGTTCACATTCGGTAAGGATGGCACGCTTGGTATGCATGAACAGGGTAACTTCAGAAAAGTTTTCAACACAAGTGACTGTCTAATCTCATCAAAAGATACGCAGGTGATTCGAAATGTCGTCAGTAAGTGGCAGCATCGTCATGGACTGCTCGGCTATGACAAGATGACGCATAAGGGACTTCTGCGTCACTTGATGATTCGTCACTCTCAAATTACGGGTGAGTATATGGTTGCTGTGTTTGCAACAGAAACACCTAATGTCATTGAGGAAGAAGTTAATGAGCTGGTTCAAGAATTAACAGAACTGAATATAAATATCAAAAGTTTGTTATGGATGAAAAATGCGGATTTAGCGGATCGCGCACAATCAGAAGAAACGTTCATCTTACATGGACGTGATTATATTCATGATGAAATCTACGGATATAAATATCGCTTGTGGTATGACACGTTCTTCCAACCGAACCCCAGTCAAGCGAGCCGGATGATTGATATTGCACTAGAGTTATCAGGTGTGAATTCAGATATGCGTGTGATGGATTTATTCTGTGGTGTGGGGACATTTAGTCTACCGTTTGCATCACGTGCAAAAGCACTTGCGGGTGTTGAAATTGTGGAATCGTCAATTGAATCTGCGAAGCGGAATGCTTTCGATAATGATATTCATAACACGTACTTCTTAGCGAGTGATGCGCGTAAGGGTATGGATCAAGTGAAAGATGAGTGGGGCATGCCTGACTTGTTATTGCTTGACCCACCAAGAAGCGGTGCAGGTGGTAAAGTTATGCGACGAATTGGTAGAATTGGAACGGAAAAAATCGTATATGTGTCATGTAATCCAGAGACGTTTGCAGAAGATATCGTCTGGTTAAAAGACTTTGGTTACGCGTTAAAACACGTTCAACCGGTGGATCAGTTCCCACATACGCCACATATTGAACTTGTTACGCTGCTAGAGAAGTAAAGTAACTTTAGAAAACACTGCTCACTAAATTTTATCGGCAAGGAGAACTTAGAGACATGAGTGAAATTCATTTTAAAGATATTGATAATACAAATGAATCTTTGGTAAAAGAAATTAGAGTAAAATCAGGACAGGAAGATTTTATAGAAACAGTTGAGGAATGTTTAGAAGAAGCTGAAACTTATCATCAGTGGCATCCTGTTTCTATATACGATGATGATATTCTTATAGGCTTTGCTATGTATGGTTCCTTTGGTCCTAATAGGGACACTTGGATTGATAGAATTATAATAGATGATAAGTACCAGGGGCTGGGGTATGGAAA
>JBGYPO010000114.1:0-5526 GCA_041838435.1 Aliicoccus sp.
ATAATCAAACATGTGACGGCCCTGATGCTGACCAAATGTCTCGGCGCGGTCATGCACAAGATGAATATTCTCCATACCGAGTTCCGCCGTTAATTCATTTAAGAAAACCAGGCGCTTATTTAATGAGTCGACAATAGTCACGACAAGGTCCGGTCTTAATATCTTCATTGGAATTGACGGAAATCCGGCACCCGCACCCACATCACACAGCCTGCCATTTTCATCAATATCTGTATAGAACAGCGGCGTGATAGAATCGTAAAAATGCTTCAAATACACATCTTCACGTTCGGTTACAGCCGTTAAGTTAACCTTTTTATTCGTTTCAATAAGCATTTTATAATATGTTTCAAACTGCCATAACTGATGGTCAGTTAACTCAATACCCTGCGCTCTTAAGGCTTCAATGAACTGGCTTTCGTTCATGTTGTCACCCGCTTCACATTGCCCTGTTCAATGTAGATAAGCAATATAGAAATATCCGCTGGGTTCACCCCGGAAATGCGTGAGGCTTGAGCTAAATCTAATGGCTTAACTTCTTTAAGTTTCGCACGCGCTTCACTCGCAAGTGAATGTATTGCATCATAATCGATATTGTCTGGAATCTTTTTATCTTCCATGCGCTTCATCTTATCGACTTGTCTTAAAGATTTTTCAATATAACCTTCATATTTCGTCTGAATCTCAATCTGTTCATATACTTCTGCAGACACTTCGATGTCTTCTTCAAGTATTTCAATGATTGATTTGTAATCCATCTCAGGGCGTTTCAATAAGTCGAGCGCCATAATACCATCTTTTAATTCTGCCCCGTCACGTTCACGAATCACACTTTGTGTATGTGCATTTGGCTTAATACGAATATCACCAAGTCGTGTCATTTCTGATTCAATCGCATCTTTTTTCGATAAAAACATATCATAACGTGCATCACTGATTAAACCGTATTCACGGCCAATTTCAGTCAAACGGATATCTGCATTATCATGACGTAATAATAAGCGATGTTCAGCACGTGACGTCAGTAGACGGTACGGTTCATTCGTTCCTTTTGTCACCAAATCATCAATTAACACACCGATGTATGCATCTGTACGACTTAAAATTAATGGCTCTTCACCTAAAATCTTACTTGCAGCATTTATACCGGCTATAATCCCTTGACCTGCTGCCTCTTCGTAACCGCTCGTACCGTTGATTTGACCCGCCGTAAATAAACCGTCAATCTTCTTCGTTTCAAGCGTTGGCCATAGCTGTGTCGGTACAAGTGCATCATATTCAATTGCGTAACCTGCACGCATCATGCGCGCATTTTCAAGTCCTGGAATTGATGCAAGCATTTGACGCTGCACATTTTCAGGCATGCTCGTCGATAACCCCTGGACATACACTTCTTTCGTGTTGCGTCCTTCAGGCTCTAAGAAAATCTGGTGACGCGGTTTATCGTTGAAGCGTACGATTTTATCTTCAATAGACGGACAGTAACGTGGACCTGTACCCACTATATTACCTGAGTACATCGCTGATAAATGCAGGTTATCATTGATGATTTGATGCGTAGATTCGCCTGTATACGTCAGCCAGCACGGCAGCTGATCCATAATAAATTCTGTCGTTTCAAAACTGAATGCTCGCGGCACATCGTCACCCGGCTGAATTTCAGTTTTACTGTAATCGACCGAATCCGCATTCACACGCGGTGGTGTACCTGTCTTAAAGCGTACGATATCAAATCCTAAATCTTTTAACTGGTCAGCAAGTGTGACAGAAGGCATCTGGTGGTTCGGACCACTTGAATATTTAAGATCGCCTAAAATAATCTCTCCACGCAAAAATGTTCCTGTAGTGATTATGACTGTTTTGCCATAGTACACAGAACCAATATTTGTTCTGACACCTTTCACAACATCATCTTCAATCAAAATTTCGTCTACCATACCCTGCAGAATATCTAAGTTTTCTTGATTTTCAAGTATGCGTTTCATTTCCTGCTGATAAAGTACTTTATCGCTTTGCGCACGGAGTGCACGCACAGCTGGACCTTTACCTGTATTGAGCATACGCATTTGGATGTGGGTTTTATCTGTGACCTTGGCCATCTCACCGCCAAGTGCGTCGACTTCACGCACAACGATGCCTTTTGCCGGTCCACCTACAGAAGGGTTACATGGCATAAAGGCGATATTGTCTAAGTTTATTGTAAGCATCAGTGTCTTCATACCTTTGCGGCTCGCGGCAAGTCCCGCTTCCACACCGGCATGACCGGCACCAATAACTATGACGTCATAATTACTGTAATTTTCCATTGTTTCGTCTCCTCCTATTTTCCGAGGCAGAACTGGCTGAATAGTTGATCAATCAGTTGTTCACTCACATCTTCACCAATCACTTCACCAAGTAACTCCCAAGTTTTCACTAAATCTATCTGCACGATATCGATGGGTATATCCATCGATGCACTGTTAATTGCGTCATTAATCGCTGATTTACTCTGTTCAAGCAATGAAATGTGACGATTATTCGATACATACGTCGAATCTGCATTCTCAACCTCACCGCTGAAGAACAGTGTTGCGATGCTGCTTTCTAATGTTTCGAGTCCTGCATCATGCAAAATGCTCGTCTCAACAATCGGAATGCCATACGCTTTTAATTCCTCGATATCTATCTGTTGTTCTAAATCTGTTTTGTTTAACACTATGATGACCTGACGCTGATCGCGCTCTAGTGATTCTAAAATCTCAACATCATCATCTGAAAGTGCCTCGTTATAATTCATCACATAAAGAATTAATGCCGCACTCCCCAACGCAGCGCGACTTCTCTCAACACCTATTTTCTCAACGATATCATCCGTATCTCTTATACCTGCCGTATCGATAAGCTTCAGTGGCACACCACCGACATTCACATATTCCTCTAGAATGTCACGCGTCGTCCCAGCAATTTCCGTGACAATCGCTTTATCGTCCTGGACTAAATAATTAAGGAGTGAACTCTTACCCACGTTCGGTTTCCCGATGATTGCGGTTGGCAGACCTTCACGTAAAATACGTCCTTGCGATGCATTTTTTAACAGCGTTTCGATATCCGTTTTCACTGTTTGTGCTTCTTCAAGTAAGAATTCCGTCGTCGCTTCTTCAACATCATCATACTCCGGGTAGTCTATATTGACCTCGACTTGCGCCAAAATATTTAAAATACGACTGCGAAGTGCCTCGATGTACGTCTTTAAACGTCCTTGCATTTGCGTTGAAGCGACTTTAGATGCTTGGGTTGTTTTCGCACGGATAAAGTCCATCACACCTTCAGCTTGTGATAAATCTATCCGACCATTTAGAAATGCACGTTTCGTAAACTCACCCGGTTCCGCTAAACGGGCACCGTGATTTAAAGTGAGCTGCAGTATGCGATTGATGGTATGGATACCACCATGACAGTTGATTTCCACGATATCTTCTCGCGTATACGTGCGCGGGGCGCGCATTAATGCAACCATCACCTCTTCAACAACTTCACCTGACTCTGGTTCAATGATATGCCCATAGTTAATTGTGTGTGAATCTACTTCATTTAATTGTTTGCGACCGCGATAAAGTTTCTCTGCAATTTCTAAGGCATCAATACCAGACATACGGACGATACCGATTGCGCCTTCACCGCTTGGTGTTGAAATACTCGTGATTGTTTCAAGCTGCATATGCGTGCTCCTTTCTAAAGATTTTCTATCTATATTTTTTAAGTTCTTTCTATAACTATATAACGATTTGGTTCCTGACCTTCAGAATATGTTTCTATATTGTGAATATCTGTCAAAACGTTATGCATAATCTTACGTTCAAACGATGGCATCGGCTCAAGCTTAACCGGTTGATTCGTGCGCATCGCTTTTTTTGACATATTGATTGCAAGATTTTCTAAAATCTCTTTGCGCTTTTCACGATAATTTTCTACATCTAAAAATACAAGACCAAACTGTTTGTAGTGGCCATTGAAATACGTGTGTGCAAGTTCTTGCAGTGCATTTAAAGTCGCACCACGCTTACCAATGATCTTCGCACTTTTCTCTGCTTCAAATGTAATCGTTACTTCGTTGCGATTAATCGAGACACTTGTCGTATTGGGAATATCCATCTTAGCAACAACGTCAGTAATATATTTTTCTGTTAACTCAGCAGCATGTTTGATGTCAGTGTCGTTATCTTCAATATATGTTTCTGCTGGTGTTTCTGGAGTCTCGGGTGTTTCTGGAGTCTCAGATGCCTCAGGTGTTTCCGGAGTTTCAGCTGTTTCCGGTGCCTCACTCTCAACTTCATGCATTTCTTTTGCTTCTGAATGTTCCAGTGTCTCTTTCTCAACTTTAGAGACTGCTTCTTCAACACGCACAGCCGGTTCAACATTTTCTGCCGGTTTTTTATCCTCAGTTGGTGTTGTGTCTTGTTTAGGAGGTGTCACATGTTCACCTGCTATCAATGCTTCAATAGTATTGAAAGTTTTTAATTCTGGATTAATCACCGTTAACTTTACTTCAGCATCTTTTTTACCAAAGCCTAGAAAACCACTTTTACCACTTTCAATCACGTCAATTTTCACATCATCTTCAGTCACATTCAAAGATGATAAACCATTGTTAATTGCTTCATCAACAGAACTGCCTGTAAACACTTTGTACATAATAAGTACTACCTCCTATTATTCATACACTTTGCTAATTTCAATACATGTAATAAAGATTTTTCCATTTCCTGATAATCCATAGTTGCGACAGGGTGTCTTGCGATTACGATATATTCACGCGGTAACAAATCATCTTGGTATGTTTGAAAAAACACACGGATGCGACGTTTAATTTGGTTGCGTTTCACAGCATTACCTAACTTTTTAGATACACTCACACCGAGTCTAAGATGATCAGTGTTCGGATTATCTTTGAAATACACAACAAATTGACGATTCGCAAAAGATTTTCCACGCTTAAATACTAAAGTAAAGTCATACTCTCTTTTAATCCGATACTTCTTCTTCATGTAGGCACGCTCTCACCTTTAATATGATAGTCTATATTATACAAAATTCTGATGTGTATTGAAAATGTAAATACTTTGCTTGAATTATGTAGGTTTTATTAGTTAATTGTTTGATTTTAGGGCGTTCTTGGGTTGGGAGATTGGGTTTCGTGGCCTGCCGTGTGATTCAGAGCTGATTTTTTGACCGGGAATCACATATTGTGGCTTGCCGTGTGATTCAGCACTGATTTTTTGGCTGGGAATCACATTTGGAGGTCTTCCGTGTGATTCAGAGCTGTTTTTTTGGCCGGGAATCACATTTGGAGGCCTAGCGTGTGATTAAGAGCTGTTTTTTTGGCCGGGAATCACATTTGGAAGCTCTCCGTGCAACTCAGCACCACTTTTTAAGCCGGGAGTTGCATTTAGAAGCCCGGCGTGCAACTCAAGCCCGTTTTTTTTAGCCTCGAGTTGCATTTAGAAGCCCGGCGTGCAACTCAAGCCCGTTTTTTTTAGCCTCGAG
>JBGYPO010000115.1:0-4163 GCA_041838435.1 Aliicoccus sp.
ATGATTCATCCATGGGCAGTAGATGAAAATGGGAATAAGATAAGAAATGAAGAAGGGAAGCATTTTAGAGATAAAAGTAGGATTAATTATAACAAAGACATATCAATAGAAAACATTCCTAGTAAAGCTTTCAAATATGTAATTAATGGACGTCCAGCTGTCGAATGGATTATGAATCAGTATCAAATAACTAAGGATAAAAGCACAGGAATAGTTGATAATCCTAATGATTATTCTGACGATCCCAAATATATCTTTAATCTACTTTTATCTATTATTAATGTCTCAGTTAAAACAATTGACCTTATTGATAGCTTACCACCATTAGATATAATTGATAATTATTTGGAAAAAAAATCACCTTAATTATATAGGATTTTTAAAACTTAACTAACATTAGAGTACTATTTACTACTACTTTTTAAAACATAGCAAATTTTAAGAAGTCAAATAAGAAACTATAAAGTTAAAAACTTTTAAATGAAGTGACTTTATCAGAGTTTCAATACGCAAAATTTTCTAGGCGATTGGCATGTTTTTTGATGAGCCCCTTAGAATATAAGTTAATCATCTAAATTACTTTGTGAGCTATGACATAAACTAATAAGTCCCATTATAGAAATCTTTTGCAAACGGCGTCTTAATAATACCAAAGAAACGCGATTACCTGAGCCAGGTAAATCGCGTTTCTTTGAGCCAGTCTAATCGTTAGTCCTTGAGCCACTCTTAATTCTTAATGAATCACCTGCTATGTATAAGTGATATGAGTTCGATATTGCCCGATCTAGTATGGCATCTGCTATGGCGCCACCACCTAATTTCTTATGCCATTCTCCAGTTTCCATTTGAGAAGAAATAATAAGAGATCGACCACGACTTCTTATCTCAAACACCTCCATTAAATATTTCTGTTCATCTTGCGTTGTCGGTGTTAAGAGAAAGTCATCAATGACTAGCACGTCTAACTTCATGAGTTTCTTAAAATAATTTGGAAGCTTATCCTCTATATCTGCTTGAACTATTTCTGAAAGTAAATCATACATTCTCGTATATCGTGCCGTGTAGCCTTCTTCTATAACATATCGACACAATGCATTGGTAATATAAGATTTACCTGTACCTGTGGCACCTTGTATAATTACGTTTCTATAATTGGTAATGAATTGACATGTTTTAAGTTGTTCGATCGTATCCTGATTTAGCTGTCGTTTCGGTGAATAATCTATCTCTTGAATATGCGCTTGAGGTTGAGAGAGATTTGCTTGTTTTAAATATCGCTGTATGGTGTTATGTCGTCTCGATTGATATTCTTCATTCACTATCTCTTCAATTATATCCAGCGTAGAACGTTTGACGTTGAGCGGGTCACTATATAAATCACTCAATCTATCTGCCATAATAGGGAGTCTCATCTGTCTAAGATGTTGAGTTAACTCATTTATTCTTGCGGTTGAATTGTTCATAGTAATCAGCGCCTCTCAAGTAAGATTGTTCGTTTTCATTAGACGTGTTAAAATCTGATTGCGTGATAGGACTTTCTATAAGTTGTTTGATTAACTTAAAGTTAGGATAACTCGAACGTTCTAGAGCATAATGGCAGGCTTTATCTAATCTTTGGTCGGAATAGGTGTCTGCCATTCTTAGTATCGCGTGTACTCTTCTGTAATATTGTTGTTCTGGTCCTTGTTCAAACATTCTAAAAATTACGGCATGAACATTAGGGCCTATACGTTTTGACCATTGTAAATATCGTGTACTGTTCCATTCACCATAGTGCTTACTATCTTCGGGTATGTGTGCAGTATCTGTAGAATATGCACCGGGTGCTTTATACTCAGTAGAATGTGTACATAATAATTTTTGATTATGGTACACTTGAATTGTTTTAGAACTGATTTTTAGTGTCACTTGTTCACCAATATATTGATGCGGCACAGAGTAATAATGTTTATTGAAAGTGATGTGGCTATTTGAATATACTTTTGCTTCTTTAAATTCACATAGTTCATATGGATAAACTGGTAACGCTTTAAGTGCTTCTTGTTCGAGCGTTTTAAAAACTTGAAGACGAGAACCTTCTTTTTTCTGAAACGGTTTGGCATTAAAATCGTTTAAAATCTGTAACAGATATTGATTGTACTCATCAATACTGAAACATTGGTAGTTGCGCATCCGTGCAATTATATGTGTTGTTAGATGCTTGACATGGTTTTCAACAGCTGCTTTGTCTTTTGGTCGTGCGACTCTTGTCGGTACGATAATCGCATGGTAGTGATTCGCCATATCCTCATAAGTTGGGTTTAAAAGTAGCTGGGATTTAGTGTGTTTAGTCACGCCTGACTTTAGATTATCTGGTGTTAAGAGTGTCGGCACACCTTGAAAATACTCGAACATTTTTATATGCGCATCTATCCATCGTGGCATTTTTTGGTCAATACATGCTTGTGCATACGTGTAACCACTAAACGGTAAGGTACCAACGAATAGGTCACCCTTAATTATTTCTCCAGTCATAGGATCAATCCATTGGGGTCTTTTACCAGACCAATCTACTTGTACTTGATAACCTGCTTTATGATTAATCACATGACTAAAACTACTTTTATGTAGGTAGTCATTAAAGTACTTTTTAAATTGAGTCAGTTTATAATATATTTTATTTTCTAATCGGCACGCCTGTGCATATTCTTCCCACAGTATTTGCATGGTCACCCCGGGCTTGGCAAGCTCCTTAGACAATGTTTTAAAGTCAGGCATCACATAATAAGATATGGGTTCATCTTGCTTGTCTAAACGTAGACTAAAGACCTGATCAATTTCTTTAATTGACCATTGAGACACTGCTTCATAAGACACCTCCTGTTCTTGAGCGATTTTGATAGTTCTTGCCACTGTGTTCCGTCCTGAGGACACAATTTTAGCAATTTCTCTTTGACTGAAACCAGCTTCGTGTAACCGAATCATTTCAACATAATTTGGCACGCTTCGCACCTCCATAATATTTTGTGAGAGTTACTCACGAGTAAGTTATACCATGCGGGCATAAAAAAAGAACCACAAAAGTGGTTCAATTCGTGCGATTTCACTGGCTCTATTAGGTCCGATTTAGGTGGCTCAGCAGAGGCCGACGAGATGGCTCTACAAGAGCGACGTATCCATGAATGTGAAAATAACAATTATTGATGAGATTATACGAAGCTGTTCCATTGATTGCCTCCTCTGAATATTCTTACAATAAGATGATTATACCAATAACTCGATCATTAGAACCTAAATTTTTACATGTTAAAAAGGACCTGCATATATTATCTAAACAGATCCTTTTCCTTTAATAACTTGTACAAATGTCATCCACAGTATTTTTATATCTAACCAAAAACTCCAGTTATCTATATACCACAAGTCGTATCAATTTTCATTGAGTGGTTCATATCACTCCTGCCATTAACCTGTGCCCATTCTGTAATACTAGGCTTAAATTCTAAGCTACGTTTCTGCTCAGAATCATAATGCCTAGTTATATCAATAATTTCGGGTCTAGGCCCTACTATACTCATATCACCTTTCAATACATTAAAAAGCTGTGGCAATTCATCTATCGAGTATTTCCTAATAAATGCACCAATCTATGTGACATTTGGATTAGATGCTGAAGCACTCTTAAATACGAAATCGTCAGGCACTCTGCCCTTCCAATCTTCGTATGGGTCTTTATCTTTATGATTACCTACAATTTTATTCCCGACCTTCATTGATCTGAACTTATACATTTCAAATAATTCGTCATTCATACCAGTTCTGTTCTGCTTAAAAATTACTGATCCATTATCTTCTTTTTTGATCTTATATGCAGTGTATACGAGGATTGGGCTGACTGCCACAAGAGCAACTGCACTGACACTTATGTCCAAAGCTCTTTTAGATATCTTGTTGAATAATCTGCTGAACGCGTCTTCGATTTTTGATTTTTCTTCCTCGTTAACGTCTGTGTCACTTTTAACCCATCCTATACCATTCGCTATCCCAATTACTTTTGTTGAGTGAGTTATATTATCTACAATAACTTCAGCAGCTGGACTAAGTGAATCTTCATTTGAAATGTATAAGTTCAGATCAATGAAGGTCGGGAATAAAATTGTAGGTAATCATAAAGATAAAGACCC
>JBGYPO010000116.1:0-3797 GCA_041838435.1 Aliicoccus sp.
AATGCATGGTTTAAAGCGCTGGATGCATCAGAAATTAAAATTATGATTGTTTCTAATGGGAAGTATGACCGGGTATCAAATTTTTCTGAACCACAGGAATTTGTATACATTGATTCTGCGAGAAAACCGTTTAGTAAAGGATTCGTTAAAGCGATGCGTACGTTTGGTGTGTATCCGCATGAAACATTAATGATTGGGGATCAGCTGTTAACTGATGTGCTTGGTTCGCGTCGCCTTGGTGTAGACAGTGCGCTTGTGAGACCTATCAAAGATAAAGATGCACTTGCAACGAAGTTTAACCGATTTTTGGAGTCCTTAATCATGCGTCAATTTAATAAGCAGGGACTTGTAGAGTGGAGGCAATCAATTGACTAATCAAAAATGTATTGGCTGTGGTGCAATACTACAATCAACGAATGAATCAGAGGCGGGTTTTATCCCGAGCAGTGGCTTGGATAAGGAAGATGCGATTTGTAAGCGTTGTTTTCGTTTAAAAAATTATAATGAAGTCATGGATATCAACGTCGACTCAGGTGACTATCTCACGATGCTGAACGCTTTATATGAAACGGACGGTCTAATCGTGAAAGTTATAGATATTATGGATTTTGACAGCAGTATTATCCCTTCGTTTAATCGTATTGTGGGAGATAAGAAGGTTATTACAGTATTAAATAAGATGGATATTTTACCTAAATCAGTGAATGTACCGCGCTTGATACACCATGTTAAATTTATGCTGAGTCAGCACGGTATTAGCAGTGTAGATGCTGTAGCGATAAGTGCGAAGAAAAATCATGGCATTGAACAGTTATTAAAAACAATTAATCAACATCGTAACGGTGAAGATGTCTATGTTGTTGGTACAACAAATGTGGGTAAATCTACATTGATTAATCGCTTAATCGAAGATTCAAGCGGTGAGAAAGATGTGATTACAACAAGCAGATTCCCTGGTACAACACTTGATTTAATTGATATACCATTAGGCGATGGCAGTTATATATATGATACGCCAGGCATTGTTGTTAACTCTCAAATGACGCGCAACGTTGCAGTGGCTGACCTCAAATATATTATGCCATCGAAAGAATTAAAACCGAAAAACTTTCAACTTAATGATGGTCAGACTTTATTCTTAGGACCTCTTGCAGCAGTCAGTTATAAGTATGGCGGACACAATAGTTTTACTGTCTATATGAGTGATAAGATGGTGGTGCATCGTACAAAATATGAAAACCACGAAACATTTTACAATAACCACTATAATGGCTTACTTGCACCACCCGCGATTGACACACCTGTGTTAAATGATGCAGAAGTGAACACATATACACTGGAGCCGAACACTGACATTCTTATCAGTGGCTTAGCATTTGTAAGTGTGCGAGATCAAGCAACAGTTGAAGTAAAAGTGCCTAAAGGTGTGGAAGTATATATTCGTCCATCAATATTTAAAGGAAAGAATTAACATGAAGCGTTTTGCAGTAATTGGTGACCCGATTGCACATACACTTTCACCAGAGATTCATAATTACAATTTTAAATTAAATGGTGATAATTATTCCTATAAAGCGCTTCATGTATTACCTGAGGCGCTCGGAAATATCCGTAATATTGCGGATGCGCACCGCTTGGATGGATTCAATGTGACATTGCCACATAAGACAGCTATTATCGCGCATTTGGATGATATATCATCCGCCGCACGTGACGTTGGAGCAGTGAATACTGTAGCTGTCGTAAATGGTAAATTTACTGGCTACAACACCGACGTTTCAGGGTATCAGAATGCCTTACAGGAAACATTTGAATTACAACCGCAATTAAACGTGTTAATACTCGGGGGTGGTGGCGCTGCAAAAGCTGTGCATCGTGTGCACCATTACCTCGGGCATCATGTCACGATAGCTGTCAGAAACTTAGAAAAGATTCGCGATTTTTCATCAATGCCATATAAAGCAGTGCTGATGAACGAAGTCGATATAAATGGTTATGACATAATCATTAATGCAACACCGATAGGTTTAAAAGGGGAAGATGTGTTTAAAGTTTTAGAACTTGGCACTGGCATCAGTGATGATACGATTGGCATCGATTTAATTTACAACACACACACACCGTTTCTCAATTACTTTACACATAAAATGGACGGTCTCGGGATGCTCGTTCATCAAGCGATGGATGCTTATACAATATGGACGGGTGCATCAGGTCATCCGGATAAAGTGAAAGACATGTTAGCAGAAAAGCATTAAGGAGGAGAACACATGGGACTTACATCTAAACAAGTAAAACAATTAAAGAAAGAAGCACATCACTTAGATCCAATTTTTCAAATTGGTAAAAATGGAATTAGCGATAATTTCATTACACAAGTCGATGATGCATTAAATAAACGAGAACTTATAAAGGTTTCAGTTTTACAAAACTGCCCGATAGATAAGGATACACTCGCAGAAAAAATAGAATCTGATACAAATAGTCATATTGTAACGGTTATTGGCAATACGATTATTGTGTATAGAGAATCTAAAGAAAATAAAAGAATTGAACTGGTATGAAAATAGGTATATTTGGTGGCAGTTTTGATCCGATACATTTGGGGCATATCAACGCCATTCAAGAAGTAAAGCTTGCATTAAGTCTTGATAAAATAATCGTTGTGCCGGCATTTTTATCGCCGCATAAGGTATCTGCATCACTTGATGTCGACGCGCGCCTCGAGTGCGTTAAATTGGCGCTTGAAGACTATCCGGATGTGACAGTGAGCGCTTACGAAGTGGAGCAGGAAAAACAGGTCTATTCATTTGATACGCTGCAGTATTTTAAGTCGCGCTATCCGGATGATGACATCGTCTTAATTATTGGTACAGATCAGTATATAAATTTTGACAAGTGGTATAAATATCAAGCGATTTTAGATATGTTTACCGTCGTTGTTGTGAATCGCTATCACGAGTCGGTTAATATAGATGCGCCGTTTATAACAATAGATATGCCAATTTTCGAACTGTCATCAACACTTATTCGAACACGCATGAATAACAATGCACCTTTTAGACACCTGGTGCCACCAGAAGTATATTCATATTTAAAGGAGAATAAATGATATGGACGTTGCGAAAGCTTTAGAAATAGTGCGCCACAAACTTCCCAAAAAACGTTTTGAACACAGTGTAAGAGTAGCCGAGACTGCTGTAGACATGGCAGAGTTGTTTAATGGGGATAAGTATATATGTGAGATGGCTGGTATATTACATGATTATTGTAAGTATGATGAGCTGAGTGAGATGTATCAATTTGTGATCAAAGAAAAACTTGATCCAGCGTTGCTCGGATTCAACAAAGAGTTGTTACACGGTCCTGTCGCAGCCATTAAAATGCGTGATGATTATGGTATTAAAAATGAAGAGATATTGCTTGCGATTGCAAACCATACATCAGGACGGGACCACATGTCACTAAATGAAAAGATTATTTACGTGGCTGACTATATAGAGCCTGAACGCAATCAGGAAAACGTTGAAAAGATTCGGGATCTTGTATACAAAGAAAATCATTTGGATTTAGCGGTATATGAAATTACCAAAGCAACAATTAAGTATTTGCTGGAGAACGATAAGACGATATATCCGCGTACGATTGATTGTTTAAATTATTATAATATGGTCAAGGAGTGATTGAGTGACGAGTAAAGAATTATTAGAATTATTAAAAGAAGCATGCGACGATAAAAGAGCCGACGACATCGTATCATTTGACGTGTCATCAACAAGCTCGGTAACTGATTATTA
>JBGYPO010000117.1:0-8585 GCA_041838435.1 Aliicoccus sp.
TCAAATGCAACCTGACGAATGTTGTTCCCGTAATCAAAGACGATAGAACCTTTATCTTTGAAATCGAGCATCGCCTGCACGTGTTTTGCCATCGATTCTGATGCGAGCTTCACGTATTCTGTCGGGTCAGATTCGCGCAGTGCAGCACCTTCTTCTAATGTAAAACCTTCCGGTAAATATCCGTTCAACGGATCATGTGCAGATGTTTGGTCAGTGACGACATCGATTTTTACGTTACGTTTTAAAATTTCAGGTAAAATCTCTGCAGCATTCCCAAGCAACCCAATCGATAAAGCATCGCCCTTATCACGCGCATCTTCAGCCATTTTTATCGCTTCATCAAGCGAGTGTGTTTTCGTATCTAAATAACGTGTCTCGAGGCGTTTATCGATGCGTGTTTCATCCACCTCAACGACTATGACGACACCTTCATTCATCGTCACAGCGAGCGGTTGCGCACCACCCATACCGCCGAGTCCGGCAGTAAGCGAAATTGTCCCTTTAAGAGACCCGTTATAGTTTTGGTTCGCAAGCTCAGCGAACGTCTCGTACGTCCCTTGAACAATACCTTGAGATCCGATGTAAATCCATGAACCTGCAGTCATTTGACCGTACATCATGAGACCTTTCTTATCGAGTTCGTTGAAGTGCTCCCAGTTTGCCCATTTTGGCACAAGTACTGAGTTTGACATCAACACGCGTGGTGCCTCTTCATGTGTCTTAAATACCGCAACCGGTTTACCAGATTGAATGAGCATCGTTTCATCTTTTTCTAACTCGCGCAGCGTGCGTTCAATTGCTTCGAACGATTCCCAGTTACGCGCAGCTTTACCGATGCCGCCGTATACGACTAAATCTTCAGGACGTTCTGCCACTTCAGGATCTAGGTTATTGTAAAGCATGCGTAGTGCCGCTTCCTGCTCCCAGCCTTTACATTCAATCTCCAAACCTTTTTTTGCTGTAATTTTTCTCGACATTTCAGTCACTCCTTTGGTTAATAGTATACCTTATTTAATTATTCTTAATTCATTGGAGAGGGCGTTAATATCCTCAGAAAACGCGCGGTCTTTATCCATGAACGGGGCAATATTTCTATACATATCAAACTTCTCTTTAGTCTTCGGTGACAGCTTCTCAATACCTTTAATTTCTACTGCCGTTAAACCGATAAAGAGCTCCGTTGCAAGTACATTTCGCACGTTGTTGACGATATCGCGGCAATGACGCGCACCGATTGTACCCATCGATACGTGATCCTCCTGGTTCGCTGATGACGGGATTGAATCCACACTTGCCGGATGTGCGAGTGTCTTGTTCTCAGACACGAGTGCAGCTGCCATGTATTGCAGAATCATCGCGCCGGATTGGAAACCTTCTTCAGGGCTCAGGAAAGCCGGCAAGTCGCCGTTTAACTGCGGGTTAACCAAACGTTCGATACGGCGCTCTGAAATATTTGAAATCTCAGCGACACCGATTTTTAGTAAATCCATAGCGATAGCAATCGGTTGCCCGTGGAAGTTTCCGCCAGAGAATACTTCGTCTTCACTGAAAATGAGCGGGTTGTCATTTGCTGCATTCATTTCTATCTCAAGTTTTTCTTTGACGTAGACGAGCGTCTGCATCGATGCACCGTGCACCTGCGGAATACATCTTATTGAGTATGCATCCTGGACGCGCACTTCACCTTGACGCGTTGTGAGTTGTGAACCTTCCAGCCAGTCGAGCATTGCTGCTGCCACGCCAATGGACTCCTTGTAGCCGCGTGACGTATGAATTTTTGAATTGTACGCATCCGTAATTCCGTTTAACGCCTGGTGCGTGAGAGATGCAATCCACAGACTGTCATTCATTAATTGTTCCGCTTCGATGTAGTTGATCACACCCTGCGCAGTCATTGGTTGCGTCCCGTTTATGAGTGCCAAGCCTTCTTTTGCTTCCAGGACATGCGGCGTGATGTTGAGTTCTGTCAGGATTTCAGCCGTCGGTCTGAGTTTATCTTCGTAGTAAACTTTACCTTCACCGATGAGTGCAATCGCGAGATGCGACAGGGGAGCGAGGTCACCAGAGGCACCGAGTGAACCCTGTTCAGGCACATATGGAATGATGCGCTTGTTAATAAATGTTTTGAGCTGATCGACAAGTGCAACGGATACACCTGAATGACCTTTTAACATTGTGTTGAGTCGCATAATCATCATGCCAAGCACTGTAGTTTGTGCAAATGGATGACCCACGCCAACTGCGTGAGAGCGAATTAAATTCACCTGTAACTCCGCCGTTTTATCCTTGCGAATAAATACATCGCTGAATAATCCGAACCCAGTCGTGATGCCGTAGATGACCCGCTCGTCATCGATGATAGACTGGACGATGCGCTTTGCTGTCTTGACTCGCGTATATGCATCGTCAGTTATTTCGATTTGTGCGTTTGGATTTGTAAAGAACTCACGCATCTGTGCGATCGTTAAATCATTACCTGTTAACTTTAAAATCATTGTGAAACCTCCTAATTGACATAAAAAAAGACATACCTCGCCCATTGGCAATGTAATGTCTCTATTCACTAATATCTAAATCGACTAATATTTAATTGTATGTAGTTTTGAAATTTTCGTTCACTATTGGCTAATTACTCAATTGTCATTATACCATACTTGAAAGCGTGTGCAATGCGTTAAGGCGTTGCAGCGAGCGTTCTCGGTGCTATGCTTTATTCGAAACCGTTGCAGCGAGCGTTCTCATTGCGACATTTTAATCGAAACCGTTGCAGCGAGCGTTCTCATTGCGACACTTTATCTTAAAATTATATGTGATTTATACCAAGCCCAAGCGTCTCATGTTCTTTGCCGCGAATCGGCGCGCCTATCGTGCCATAAAAGCAGACGGCAATCCATTCACCTTCATTTTGATCTGTATATGGACGACCCCGGACAACCGCAAATCGAAGACCAACCGTACGCATAATTTCACCGACACTTAACTTTCCGCGCGTCACACCCTCAGCCGCTTCTATTATCGCATGATAAAGTGCATGCGTTTCACGATACTTCTCTTCATCGATGACAGCGTTGCGCTTTGCAGCAGTTTCGACTGATGAGATGACCTTCTTCAAATCCATCGTGCCGACTTTACCTGAAACAACCGTATAATCCTTGAACTCGGGTAGAAGTTTGCGCGCCTCATCCTCACCAAGCAGTGCAATAATAGTCGCAAACTTCCCGAATGCCTGTTGATTCGTCATATGCAGTGAATCTCCTTTAAAAATATGATTACAGTTATTATATCATTGAAGATTTCGTTACAAAGTGGTGATGTTTGGATTGATTGTAGTGATTCCGCACCCGTTTCGCTACAACGCAATGATTTTCAGACTGATTGTAGCGATTTCACACCCGTTTCGCTACAACGCAATGATTTTCGGACCGATTGTAGCGATTTCACACCCGTTTCGCTACAACGCGACGATTTTCAGACCGATTGTAGCGACCCTCCCTCACCCCCACTTAATATATATAAAATTTTATGTAATATCCATATGTAGTGATTATAATCACATTTAGACACTATATATTGTGTTATGTTGAGTGAGAATTCACCAAATAAAAGGAGTGTCATATATGTTCCAAAACACAGAAGACATCATTAAAAAATTTGTCTCAAACAACGAGAACAAACAAACCGACTATCTCAAGCATGAGAATAGCAACTACGTCTACTCACTCCCGCTTCTCAGACATAACCTGACCAATCACGCAGAGGAAGAGTTTTTATTCAATCACATTTTGCCGCCTGAAATTAAAACGCTCTATGATGACGGCGTCATATACGTACATGATAAACAGCTTGCGCCTTACTGTGTCTCCATCAGCTGTATGGATATCGCAGCAAAGGGTATCCCGTCACTTGCTAAAAATATGATTTCATCGCGTCCGACGAGACGTTTATCAACCTTGCTTCGTCACTTCAGCAACGTCGTTACATTAGTCTCACAACAAGTTTCAGGTGCCGTGATGCTCGCTCAACTCTCAACAATCGCAGCATCGTATTTACATGATGAGGAGTCTCGTGGCACGCTTTACACGCACGAAGACTTAGTCGAGTTGTTTCAAAGTCTCATCTGGGAACTCAACATGCCATTAAGATCCGGTTCACAGAGCAGTTTTTCAAACATAACTTTAGAATTTGGCAAACCATCTGAAGAAATCAAGGACGAGTATGTCGTCATTGGCGGGGAAGGACGCGACATTACATATCGAGAAATTGAATCTTCATATTTCGACCGCATCAACCAGGCCATTATCGATGTGATGAAAGAGGGTACCGGTCAGGGTGGTATTCCATTTACATTTCCACTGCTCACTGTTCAGATTGATGATAATTTTGACTACGACAATCCGCTCTTTATCGAGCTGCTCGACAAGATGTACCACTGGGGTGGTGTTTATTTTGAGAATTTCAAGACAAAACCATTTGAAGATCCTTACTACAAAGCATTAAACCCACTCATCCAGGCAAAAGATCCTGAAGTGAGCAGAAGTCTGTGCTGTCGTTTGCAAATCAATTTAGAAACTTTAAGTAAAGCAGGTGGAGGTGTCTTCGGTGCATCGACAGGCTCAACCGGTGCTGTGCAAGTACTCAATTTAAATATGAACCGCTTGTTAATGGAGTTCGGTCATGATTTGCATCTCTTAAAAGATAAAATTCTCGAATACTTAGAAGTTATGCAGGAAGCACACATGGCAAAACGCCGATGGATTGAAAGTAACAAGGCACTTTATCCGACGTTTTTTGCGTATAACAATGATTTGCGCAACTACTTTAACGTGTTTGCGGTGACTGGTATGCATGAGGGATTGATCAACGCGGGATATCATGACGGCATGAAAGATACGGTCGGCGTTATGGTTGCGCATGAAATTATGCAGTACATGACTGTGGTCGTGAATAATTTCATAGTCAGGGATAAGGTCGCTTGCGGTATTGAATATGCGCCGGCTGAAAATGCGGCAATTAAACTTGCACGGCATGACGTGAAATGGGCTGCTGCAAATAATCGAGAAATTTTTGTGCAGGGAGAAGGAGACAATCCTTATTTAACGAGCGGTTGCATGACACCGTTCTCTGAGGAAGATTTTTTGGCTCAGCTCGAGAACAGCGCAGAGTTCCAAGGCTATGCGACTTCCGGAAGTATACTGCATCATTTCTTAGAAGCTAAAGTTGAACCGCACGCACTCGCAAAATATTTAGATAAAATTTTCGACAAACCGATTAACTATATTACGCTGACGCCGACAATTACTTCATGTATGGATTGTGGTCAAAAGATTGTTGCCGAAGATGCAAAAAATATTAAGCATTGCCCGGTGTGTGAGTCGGTTGATATTGCAACATTTTCCCGGGTAATCGGATATTTGAAAATGATTTCTCGTAATAATATTCATGTCGATGATGATGGGTATTACGTAGGAAAGTATAATTTTTGGTCTAAAGCAAGACGTCATGACTGGACGGGCCGGAAACGTATAGAAAAAGAAGTGCTTGAGGAGGTTGTTCGCCGTTAAATTTTACAATAACTTTATCCGCACATTCACTGACTTACCGAACCATACGACATTATTGATTCACTCGTTATCTGGCTGCCCACTGAAGTGTTTTGGGTGCCATAACTACGACGAAATTATTGCAAATACACCAAAAGAATATAAGACGACTGACGATTTATATGAGTATCTGCGTCTAAGTGGATTTCTCTTTGATGCGATTATGTTTAGCGGCGGTGAGTTCCTTATCAACCCGATGAAAGATATACGCGCGCTGTTGCTTGAAGTACGTGCGCGCTTTGACGGTGTAATTATTGTAACAACGAGTGGTATGTACTTTGATAAAGTGCGTATGCTATATGATGAAAAGCTCGTCGACGGGATTCACATTGATATGAAATTGCCTTATCATACTTTGGATGTCGTCGAAGACGCTGATATTTATCATGATATTATGGGAATTAGGCCGAATGTAAAAATGGTCGATAACTTGATTCTTAGTGTCGATGCTGTGATTGCGCATAACTCGGAATTAGATCAAGTGAGGACGGTGCGTTATCCTCTCCTTGATGACGCATTTTTTGAACAGATTAAAGCATATGTAGATTCGAGAAAAGCACATCATAATAGCGAAGTCTCTTACTTTTTAAACGACTTTATATTTCCGGCAGCGTGATAAGACCTGTAATCTAAGGATAAAATTCGGTTAATCTGATTTTTTATCGCGATAAGACGTAAACACTATTGCTGTACTGTGGAACGCGTAAGCGATTAAAAGTGCACCGCAATAAGCAACGTAAAGAGATTTATTTGATTCTCCGACGAATAGACCATAATAACTCATGTAAGATCCGATTAATATTAAAAATATAAAGTTGAAAGTAGAAAATATTTTAATTTTTCTCATTTTGATTGCCTTTTGAAGAATTAATAAAAGCGCTTTTTATTATCAAGTAATTCTATAATCACAATAATAATTCCAATAACTATAAAAATTATCGCTAAGAACGTAGGTATTAAAGAAACTTCTGCTAATGCTGTATTAAATATTCCTAAGTTTTGATTCCAGCTTGTATCTAAAAGAACTGAGCTATATAAAGCTGCTGCTATTAAATTTGAGGAATACACTAAGATTCCAGAAATTAATATTGATATCCCAATAATTAAGCGTTTCATTGTAATCCTCCAAATATTAGACTTATAGAGTAATAATAACATTAAATTTAATCAATTTTAAGCTTGATAGTTATTAACGATCCGATAAGATTTTTCACTGTTCCAGAACGAACTTGAGCAGGGCAGTGAGAATCCCCTCAGATCTTCTAAAGAATGCAATTCAGGAACTAGAAAAGCGGGCTATCGATGGGATGTCAGCGCACACGTAGAAGAAAAGCAGCCAAATCAAAAAAAACCTGAGCAGCCACTTACGGCTGCGCAGGGATTTATATATTTTTACTCTTCCTCTTCTTCATCTTCTAATTCTTCTTCTACGATATCGTCTCTGCTTTCAGTATCTAACAATAATTCATCATCAGGTTCTTCTGATGCAGCACCGACTTCTGAATCTGTTTCCTGTTCGACTTCTTCGAGTTCTTTATCTTCGAGATCTTTAACAATCGTCGCTGTAGCAACACGCTGTTCATCTAATAAACGAATTAAACGTACACCCTGTGTCGCACGGCCTGTGACTGAAATATCTTCAACGAGCAGGCGAATGATAACACCATAGTCTGTCACGATCATCAGTTCTTCATCACCGACAACCGAACCAATGTATATTAACTTACCGTTACGCTCTTTTAATGTCGCAGTCTTCACACCGCGGCCGCCGCGTTTAGATATGCGGTACTGTTCCTCCGGTGTGATTTTACCGTAACCTTTGTCTGTGACGACTAATATATCGCGCTCTTCAGTCAATACATCAAGTCCGATGACTTCATCGTCACCGCGCAGTCGAATACCGCGCACACCCGCTGCTGTACGGCCCATAACACGGATTTCGGTTTCATTGAAACGCGTCAATAGACCGTTGTTCGTTCCAAGGATAATATCTTTTGTACCATCCGTTAATCGAACAGCAAGCAACTCGTCATCTTCTTTAAAGTTGATTGCAATTTTACCGTTTTTATTGATGCGTTCGAAATCTTTCAGACGTGTGCGTTTAACAAGTCCCTGCTTCGTCGCAAAGAATAGTGTCTGGTCTTCAATCGTATTATCTTTTACCGAAATCATCGTTGAAATCTTCTCATCTTTGTCGATTTCAAGCATATTCACAATTGGAATACCTTTAGACTGTCTGCTGAGTTCAGGTATTTCATATCCTTTTAGACGATACACACGACCTTTATTTGTGAAGAATAATATATAATCATGTGTCGACATCGATACAATTTGCGATACGAAGTCTTCATCCACTGTATTCATACCCTGAACTCCACGGCCGCCGCGGTTTTGCGCACGATATGTCGATGACGGTAAGCGCTTGATGTAGTTGTTATGGGATAACGTTACAACAATTGCTTCTTCAGGAATTAAATCCTCATCTTCAATGTCAGTAATTGATCCCATCACAATCTCAGTGCGGCGCTCGTCACCATACTTGTCACGAATTTCAATTAACTCATCACGAATCAGCTGAAGCAATTTTTCTTCATCTGCTAAAATCGCTTTTAACTCTTCAATCTGCTTCATGATTTCATCATATTCTTCTTGAATTTTATCACGTTCGAGTCCAGTTAAACGACGCAGACGCATATCTAAAATTGCCTGTGCCTGACGCTCACTCAAGTTGAATTTATCCATCAATCCATTTTTTGCTTCCTGATCGTTTGAACTCGCACGAATGAGTGTGATGATTTCATCGATATTATCGAGTGCAATAATCAAACCTTCCAAAATGTGCGTGCGATCTTCGGCACGTCTTAATTCAAACGCTGTACGGCGTCTTACCACTACTTTTTGATGCTCCAGGTAATGATAAAGTGCCTCTTTTAATGTGAGTACTTTCGGCTGGCCGTCAACAAGCGCCAGCGTATTAATACCAAA
>JBGYPO010000118.1:0-4471 GCA_041838435.1 Aliicoccus sp.
AGGACTTATTAAAAGCGGGGCGCTCGACATATTTGGTAACACCCGTAAGACACTGCTGCAAATGAGTGCGAACATTGCAGAAACTGACTATGACTATACGCATCATTCGTTTCTCAGCGACATGGGGTTTGAATTTAAAACTGCCAAAGAAGAGAGTGAAATGGCGACAATCGATTTGCTCGAGTTTGAAAAAGAAGTACTCGGCTTTTACGTGAGCGAGCATCCAATTCATAAACTAAAACGAGAACTAAGCTTTCTGGCACCTCACAGTTTAGATGGACAACATAGAGAAGGTGCGTTTCTCATCTACTTGAGTAACGTGCGAAAAATTAAGACGAAGAAAAACCAGGATATGGCATTTCTAAGTGTGAGCGATGGCAATGTCGATATGGACGGCGTGCTGTTCCCTGACGCGTATGCTGAGGCGTTTCATCTGCTCAAGGAACAAATATTAATCGCAAGAGGTCAAATTAAACTGCGTAATGATGTAGAACAAATCGTCATCAATAACTTAATGACGGTTGATGAATATATAGACAACAAGATAAAAAACACAAAATTAATTTATATTCGCAACATTAATCAGTATAATGTAATCAATCGACTTGAAAATACAGGCGTGCCTGTAATTGATTTTGAGCGCAATACATCACTCGGGTCTATCCACCGTGACAACATTCGATTGTTAATTGAAGCAATCGAACCATCGGATATTAGACTGATGGAGTGAAGACAGCTGGAGGTTTATCATGTTAAAAGATTTATTGTATAAGTTAAATAAAAGAGTAAACGAATCACAAGAGGACAATAAGCAGGAACAAAGCGAATCAATTATGACAAAGTGTCCAAATTGTAAAAAGATTTTGTTTACTAAGGACTTAAGAAAACGCTTGAATGTATGTGGGAACTGTAATCATCATATGCTTTTTACAGCACCAGACCGTCTTTCTGCACTAATGGACAACGATAAATATGAATTGCTGTTTAGTGGTATTACATCAAGCAACCCTTTAAACTTTCCAGATTATGAGACAAAACTCGAAGGTGACATGAAAAAGACCGGCATGAATGAGGCAGTGCTGAGTGCACATGGCGAAATTTATGGCAACGAAGCCGTTGTTTGCGTGATGGATTCCAGATTTAGAATGGGGAGTATGGGTAGTGCGGTTGGCGAAAAGTTAGCACGTAGTTTTACTTATGCGACAGAACGTCGTCTCCCAGTTATTATCTTTACTGCATCAGGTGGCGCACGCATGCAGGAAGGTATTATCTCTCTGATGCAGATGGCAAAAGTCAGCGTTGCAGCAAAGCGTCATGATGATGCTGGTTTACTCTATATCGCATACATGACAAACCCTACGACTGGCGGGGTGTCTGCAAGCTTTGCCTCAGTGGGTGATATCAACTTAGCAGAAACGGGTGCTTTAATCGGTTTTGCGGGTCGTCGTGTCATTGAAGAAACGATTAAAGAAAAATTACCAGACGATTTCCAAACAGCAGAATTCCTACTTAAACATGGACAGCTTGATCGTGTCGTAAACAGAATTGACATGAAGCGCGCGCTTGCTAAAATTTTAAGTATCCACAAGGAGGTCTAAAGATGGTATTCTCTTTTGAACAACCACTTGTAGAACTAGACGATAAAATTAAAGAATTACAAAAATACGCATCAAAAAATAAACAGAATTTAGAGCGTGAAATTGAGTTTCTAGAACGTAAGTTAAATGATAAACGTGAAGAAATCTACACGAACCTGACACCATGGCAGCGCGTAGAAATCGCACGTTTTATTGAGCGTCCGACGACGCAGGTGTATATTGATGCGCTTTTTGAAGACTACACTGAATTTTTTGGGGACCGTGTGTACAGCGATGACAAGGCTGTGATTGGTGGGATTGCGACTTATAAAGGTCAGCCTGTCACTGTAATTGGTCACCAGCGAGGCAGCAATACAAAAGAAAATATCGCACGCAACTTCGGTATGGCACATCCTGATGGTTATAGAAAGGCACTGCGCTTAATGAAACAGGCAGATAAATTCAACCGGCCGATTATCTGCTTTGTTGATACGAAAGGTGCATATCCGGGAAAAGCCGCAGAAGAGCGTGGACAAAGTGAATCTATCGCACGTAACTTAGTAGAAATGGCCGGCCTTAAAGTGCCGGTAATCAGTATTGTGATTGGTGAAGGCGGTTCAGGCGGTGCACTTGCACTCGGTGTGTGTAACAGATTGTTAATGTTAGAGAACGCAACTTACTCTGTTATATCGCCTGAAGGTGCTGCGAGTATTTTATTTAAAGATGCATCGTTAAAGGAAATTGCAGCAGAGTCATTAAAGATCACTGCAAAAGATTTGTATGAGCTGGATATTGCAGATGAAGTAATAGTTGAGCCGCTCGGTGGTGCACATCGGGACAAGCCGTTTATGTATAAAGAAATCGATGCAGCGATTAATAAGCATTTAGAAGCATTAAAGACACTTGACGGTGCTGCACTCGTTGAAGATCGTTACAATAAATATATGAACATTGGTGTGTTTAATGAAGATGATGGACACGTTTAATCATCTGTTCATGAACTGAACATGAACCCGTACATTTGTGTGCCCCGGTACCCACGTGTACGGGTTTATGTTGTCATGATAGACAATGCGGATCATATGTTATTGTAAGGTTTGTGCAAAAACTGTAAAAAGTATGTAAGTATCAGTAATTATAATGGATTAGGGTATATATACTATGGTATTTTTAATAAGTAAATGATTATTAACTTGGGGGCACTTTTGAATGAAAATTGCAGTATTGACAAGTGGTGGAGATTCACCAGGCATGAACGCAGCAATACGTGCGGTCGTGAGAAAAAGTATACATGATGGAATAGAAGTATATGGTGTTTATCAAGGCTTTCAGGGATTGCTCAGTGGTAACATTAAAAAGCTCGCACTCGGTGACGTCGGTGATATCATCCAGCGTGGAGGCACAATGCTCTATTCAGCGCGCTGTCCTGAATTTAAAAATAAGGATTCGAGGGTCATCGCTATAGAACATTTAAAAAGCCATGGTATAGAAGGGCTTATAGTAATCGGTGGAGATGGTTCATTCCGTGGTGCACAGCGCCTTCACGAGGAAGGTATTGCAACTATTGGTGTGCCGGGTACAATTGATAATGATATCAATGGCACAGATTATACAATCGGCTTTGATACAGCACTTAATACAATCATTGACTCTGTTGATAAAATCAGAGACACAGCAACAAGTCATGAGCGTACGTTTATCATAGAGGTGATGGGACGAGACGCTGGTGACCTTGCCTTGTGGGCAGGTGTGGCAGGTGGTGCAGAAACAATTTTAATCCCGGAGTCACCAATAGAAATTAAAGAAGTTGCAGAACGTATTGAAACTGGGATACAGCGTGGTAAAAAACATTCAATCATTATCGTTGCAGAGGGTGTGATGTCTGCAGCAGAGTGCGGTAAGGAACTGAGAAACTATATTAACGTTGACACACGTGAAAGTGTGCTTGGACATATACAGCGCGGCGGTAAGCCTTCCGGAAGAGACCGGGTGCTCGCGTCACGACTTGGGGCGTATGCTGTTCAACTCATGAAGGACGGGGAGAGTGGCTATGCCGTTGGCATAATGAATAATAATCTCGTCCATACAGTATTTGATGAAGTATTCCAAGATAACCACGCACTCGATAACAGCTTATATCAATTATCAAAAGAACTATCAATATAGGAGGATAACCATGCGTAAAACAAAAATTGTTTGTACGATTGGTCCGGCATCAGAATCACCAGAGATGCTTGAAAAATTAATGAATGCGGGAATGAACGTTGCGAGGCTTAATTTTTCTCACGGCGATCATAATGAACATAAAGCAAGAATAGACAATATTAGAAAAATAGCAGAGAGAACGAACAAAACAGTGGCAATACTGCTTGATACAAAAGGACCGGAGATTCGCACGCACAATATGGAACATGGTGCACTCGAGCTTACTAAAGGCGATACGATTGATATTGTTATGGAGGAAGTAATCGGTAACAACACGCGTTTTTCAGTGACTTACAGCGATCTTATTCATGATATTTCAGTCGATGATACAATCCTACTTGATGACGGTTTGGTCGAGTTGACAGTTACTGCTATTGATAAAGAGACGGGCACGCTTACGTGTGAGATTATGAATAATGGTGTCCTGAAAAATAAAAAAGGGGTAAACGTTCCCGGTGTTTCATTGAACTTACCAGGACTGGCAGATAAGGATAGAGACGATATCCTGTTTGGTATAAAAGAAAAAGTTGATTTCATCGCGGCATCCTTCATTAGAAATAATCGCGATGTATTGGAGATACGTCAATTATTAGAAGAGAATGATGGTCATTATATTAACATCATTCCAAAAATTGAAAACCAGGAAGGCATCGATAATATTCATGAAATCCTTGAGATTTCTGAAGGCC
>JBGYPO010000119.1:0-6178 GCA_041838435.1 Aliicoccus sp.
AAAAATGGTAAATGAGCCCCTTGCAGAAAAATCAGTAAAAGAAACATCCGGACCGAAGCGTATTAAAGCAGCGCCGTTCACGCGGAAAGTCGCACGCGAACGTGGTGTGGATATCGATTTGATAACCGGTACAGGTAAGGATGGCCGGATTACTGTTGAAGACGTTGAAGCGTTTGCCAGTGGTGACTCTCTTGAAGAAACAGATACAAAAGCAGTTGAACGTGAAGCGGCACCAGAGACCATTCCGTTTAAAGGACGCCGTAAACAAATTGCTGACCATATGACGAAATCACTCTTTACCATTCCGCACGTGGCGCACATGGAAGAAATAGATATGACAGAGCTGCTTGAGTTTAGAAAAGATATTAAAGATACCTACAATATTTCAGTTTCCGCGTTCTTTATCAAAGCGCTTGCGATGAGTCTTAAGAAGTTTCCAATCTTTAATGCAGAGCTTGATGAAGCGAACAGCCAGATTAAATTGAAACCGACAGTGAATATCGGAGTTGCAGCCGATGCACCGGAAGGTTTGATTGTACCCGTGATTCAACGTGTTGAGGATTTGTCGCTGGTCTCGATTCATAAGCAGTTAAAAGAGTTGAATGAGAAAGCGCGCAACAATACGCTGAAGCCTGCAGATATTAGAGGCGGAACATTTACAATAAGCAACGTCGGCCCGATGGGCAGCATCGGTGCAACACCGATTATTAACTACCCTGAAGTGGCGCTCATGTGTTTTCATAAAACAAAGAAGATGCCGGTTGTGAACGATTCGGATGAGATTGTGATTCGCTCGATGATGAACGTCACTCTGACATTTGACCACCGAGTCATGGACGGCGGCGATGCAATTCAGTTCACGAACTACTTCAAATCATTGATTGAGCGACCGCAGGTCATGATGGTTGAGCTGAGTGGGGAGTGATTGGAATATTCTTTTGGCCTCGGGATTATGAGCACCCTTCATTGTCCCGAAAACAATCTAATCGTGACCATGAGCATCCTTCATTGTCACGAAAACAATCACAAACAAAAATACACCGATTACCCTCGCTATCATCCAGCTTAAGGTAATCGGTGTTCATATTTAAGTACTTACTCAGCATCAAATTCAAAGAATGTATGCTGCATCCAGTAGTTGTCGCCGATGCGCATCATAAATGGTTCGCCTTCTGGTACAAGCTTAGCAATTGTACCGTTTAATACTCCGCCAACGTACAGTTCATTTGATTCGAATGCGCCATCAAAGTATGTGTAATAATCCTGTGCATTCACACTGACACCCGTACTATCGAATACGTTGAATTCATAACTTGAAAAGTGCATGCTGTTTGGATCATCAGATTCCGTCCACTCAAATGTGAAATTAAATACAGCCCATTCCAAGCTGTCGTCAACTGTCGAATAATCATAGAAATTACGTTCGTTTAAGAAATCAAGTGCCTCGTCACCTCGTAAAACTTCAGTGAATTCAAGCTCCGCTTCTCCTTCAAACACTCTCGAGTTATAAGGTGGATAGTACATTCTCGCCATATCATATTCAGAGTCTAACCCCATCCCCATACCTATAAACTGGTCAAGAATAGACAGTTCTTCATCAGCAGTCATCACATCTTCTTCCATTACTTCCTCTTCTGTCAGCACAACATCACTATCGTCCCGTACCATCGACTGCATGCTGAACGGGTCATCATATTGATGTGTAATCACTGCAATGGTCCCGACTTCGCCCACTGCGTAAGGATTCTGTCGTGTCCCTTTATCGTCCTCACCATCGTCAGCATCCACGTCTTCATCTACTGCATCATCTTCTACATCATCACCTTCAAGTTCTGCTTCAAGCGCTTCAATCATAGCTTCTAATTCCGCAATAGTATCAAGCAGTGATTGCACTTCTTCTGAATCTTCTACATCATCTGTGTCGTCTTGTGCCAGCGCAAGCGTACTTGTTGCAAGCAGTAAACTAAGCGATAAACCTCCAGCCAGTAAATATCGTTTCACAACGATCTCTCCTTAACAATTAAAATGCAAAGCTGTTAAATATCCCAAGTCTAAATTCAGTATTGGTAAGATGATTCTAGCACATCAGAACTAATAATGATAACGTTTACATTTTATTAATCATAAATATCAGTCAATGTTGATTAGCCGGATAAAGAGGCTGTTTCCGCCTTAATCGGAAAGATTATCAGCTTGTTAATCTCATTGTAGACGAGCTTGAGGTCACTGAATGTCGGCATGTCATTTACTCTGATAAAGTTCAGCTTATCATTTGAAGTTAAAGAAAAGTTCGCAATAACTATATCAAACCGTTCTTCTAGTGATGTGACATCTATATTTTCATTCGACCCGTCATCCATCAGAGAGACTACCAGGTTGGCTTTTTTCCAGGGTTCAAACCCCATAAATTCCTGCATAATCTTAGCGTGTCCACTATCATATTTACTGATTACCAATATGTTTATGTGTTTTATCGTGCCGAGGAGATCTCTTGTTAAATTCTCCCATTTTGTAAATAAAATATACAACAGCTGACTCAGTAGGTTTTTATCGACACCGTTTTTAGACGATAACAGGAACTCCTTAAATAATTCCTCTGCCCTGTTAAAAAATGTTCTATAACAAATTTTTAAATCGTTCACAAATGCTTCTTTACTGTCGTGCAGCATAAAACAGGCATCGATATCTTTTATACCGTTTTGATATGTCATATGCAGATTGTATATCAGGAGGTCTTTAACTATAGGATTTATTTCGAATTCATTATTCAAAGTTGAAATAATCCTGTACAGCTTTAAGAAGATACGGTTGAATTCCGCATCTTCATTAACTTTAGTAATATAGTTTGAAAAAGTAAATTGCTCTGAATCTTTAATCAGGCAGTCAGATAATTCAAAAAGAATATCTGGCGTATATTTCACATCTACCGACCGGTTATAAAATTTTTTGTTAAAATCTTCGGTCATATCCTCGTAAATCTCCAGATCCGCTCCGTTTTGTTCCAGCCTGAATCCTTTTTTAATACGAATTAATTTTACCGCCAGTTTAAATTTCATCTGGTGAAATTTGGAGATATTCATTTTGAAATTTGTCTGTTTAATACTTTCTTTTAACAGTATTTCCACGTACTTTTCAGGAATAATATCTTCAAATGGCCACTCGCCGATTAAATACCGTTCCAAAAAATATTGTATGTAAAAGTATCTTACACCTTCTTCATCTCCGACAATCTGAAATGTATTGGTAATCATTTGAATGTCGAATTTTTTCTTCAATATGGAATTGATAAGATTCACGTATCTGTATAGGGAAGAAGGGCTCATAAAGAGCTCTTCGGCGGCCTGTTCCAAAGACAGGTTGTGATTAAAGAAACTCTTCTCAATGATTTTAAAAGACAGCGTATGTTTTAAAATCAATCGAATGACATAATCTATTCCAATATTTTTCTTAAAATCAATCTTAGCTTTGTTGTCCTGGATGTAAATTCTAAACATACCTGACGATTCCCTGTTGATTTTCGCAATATCCTCTTTTACAACCCGCGCTTTACAGTTAAGTCTTATGGCAATATCTTCTGGCGTTAACTCCAGCACCTCACTATTTAATAATTGAATAAGCTCAAGTCTACGCAAATCCGGTTTTAGGAATAATTCTTTCATGTTGGCATCTCCTTGTAAGACTTGTTAATTTACCTTTATTTTACATTTTAAAACGAAAAATAAATAGGCTTTTTCTTATCAATTATTCGTTAAATAGAACATTTTTCTAATAAAAGTCTATTTACACAATGAGTTTCCCATCTTATCAAACCTCCATTTTATGTAATAAAACTCATTATAAACCTCTATTTAGAGCTATTTAACAGATATTAAAGATTATTAAGATGACGAAACCGGTTTTAAAATATGCGTTCAATTTTACTTCAGTATGGGATAAAACTCATTCTTTATTTTCGTATTCTTATTATATGGAAATATCTCCTCTATAGATTTTGTCCCTTACCTCTCAGTCTTTCAGTAAACAACAGTCACTGACTTATCCCACAGCCGTTGTTTCAAATTGTAAGTTTAGGAGGAAGTAATTATGAATAGTAAGAAGATGCTGCTCTATCTGATGACATTTCTCATCATATTCAGCAGTGTGATTCATCCTTCTGTTTTAATTGCGGAGACAGTTGATGATGACTCTGATATCGAAGCAGGCAGCTTGGACTTTAGTGTTCAGACGGTAGAAGAAGAACCTGAAGAAGAAACGGGAAATACACCTGAAGTACTGACCGGTGAGCAATCGGGAAATGATGATTCAACAGCAGAGGATGATGGCGGCAGTGAAGAGATAGTTACACCGGATTTACCGGATGAAGTGATGGAACCACCGGTTACAGAAGATCCGGCAGTTGAAGAACCTGTTGCGGAAGAACCGATCACAGAGGATTCAGCTGAAGAAGAACTCAGTACAGACGAAGAAGAGCCTGAAACCGACATGGGTATGGGGGTACTTAATGTCACTGGAGGGCCGGGTGCATATACACCTGATTCAGGCAGCCTTTCACTGAATGTCACGCTTGACGGTCAATCTACAAATACGCACACGCGGCCAGTGCGGCTGTGGACACAGGGCGGTGTCGTGCACCTCGCGGTAAAATCGACACATGAAATTCAGTTTATGACAGTCCGTGGGGCATCGATGAATTTATTACACAGATATGGACCCGGCACACACATCAGCATTGACGGGCAGTCATACAACCCGGCGGATGGTCTGCAGGGTAATACGAAAGATGCCCATTTCACAATTTATACTATCAGCCGTGAAGCAGTAGGAGATATTAATGATCCTAATTTTTCCTTTTTCATAAAGGGTATCGGCGGCGGTCATGATGTAACAGGCACTTTTACAGTTAGTATTCCTACTGTAAGTGCGACTGTCAATAAAACGTGGGTGGATGGACCGATGACACCGGTTAATGTTGATCTCCTTAGAAGCAACACGGTGTTCCAAACAATTCTGCTCACAGCAAACAGCGAAGGCAAGGCTTCACATTATTGGCCAAGTTTAAATTACACCGATGCAACAGGGGTGCTGTATGATTATACGATTCGGGAAAGTGACCCCGGTGAAGGTTATACGGTGGAATTTCAATCCAGTTATGATGCTGGAACTTTATCCTACACATTTACACTGACAAATAGATATACATCACCTGTGCAGGATATAAATGTTCAAAAAGTATGGAATGATGAAAATAATAATGATGGTATACGTCCAAATAATGTAACAATCCAGCTTCTTAAAAACGGAGCATTCTACGATTCCGTTACGATGACAGCCGACAGTGGATGGAGCCATGTTTTCACAAACCTTCCACAGACGGCCTCAGATGGCTCTTTTTATACTTATTCTGTTGCAGAAGCAGATGTGCCTGACGGTTACATTTCAACTGTTACAAGTTCTGGAAACGATTTCACAGTAACGAATAGCTACGATATTAAACGTATTGAAGTCAGCGGTACAAAAACGTGGGTCGACTCGGATAACCAGGATGGTATCAGACCGGAAACGATTACAGTCAATCTCTTAGAAGATGATGTAATCGTGCAATCAGCTGATGTATCGGCTGACACTGACTGGTCTTATACATTCAGCGGGCTTCCTAAATACGTTAATGGCAGTGAGATTGTTTACAGCGTTATGGAAGACCTGGTACCTGAGAGTTATACAGTTAAACCTGACGGCTTTAATCTGATCAATGAATATCAACCGAAAACAACGGAAATTACCGTGAAAAAGTACTGGTATGACGGAGATAACCAGGACGGGAAGCGGCCTGATTCCATCGAGGTAAATTTACTCGCTGATGATGAAGTCACTCAAACAGTAACGCTTAATAAAGACGACGGCTGGTCTCATGTGTTTAAAGAACTTCCTGTTAATAAACAGGGTCAGGCAATTACGTATACTGTAGAAGAAGCAACAGTTGTTGATGGTTACACATCTGTTGTTGACGGTTTTAAAATTAAGAACAGTTACACGCCTGAGAAAATTAATATTGAAGGTACAAAATCCTGGAACGATGGTAACAATCAGGATGGTAATCGACCGGAAGATATCACCGTTCGTTTAATGGTGGGTGAAGATATTATAGACACACTCACTGTCAATGCTGAAGATGAATGGT
>JBGYPO010000120.1:0-9394 GCA_041838435.1 Aliicoccus sp.
AATGTGTCGTAGAACATCATTGTTCCGCGCACACTTTGTCCGATGTAATAGTGTGTTTCTGTTACGACTACAACGCGCCAGACAAAAAATTTAAGTGTCGGTAAAACAAAAATACGTTCAATGTTATGATGCGGCAATTGGTGTTCGACGCGCCGCTTGATGGTGCGCTGCATTAGAAACCGCACAACATAATATACGAATAATATCGCATATAATATAAAGAACAATCCTACAGGTGAAAAACCAATGAACCATAATAGGAAATATATTACATGCATGATAATGATAAAATAATCAACAGTATTTATAATGCCGATTTGTATCCATGTAAAATCAATGGGCCCGAGTGCTTGAGTCCCATAGGAATTAAATATATCGACGAACACGTGTAAGAATACCGCGAGCTGCACCCACAAGTAGGTGGCTCCGAACGGTAAATCAAACAGCAGTGTTGCGAGAATTGTTATTAACATTGGCCATATTAAAAATGTAAATGGCAATGAGTGTGTGATGCCACGGTGATTCTTTATATATGTGGCGTTATTTTTAAGTTTTAATATTGTGTCAGTATCCGGCACGAGTGAAGCCCCAACAACGGTAATAATAAACCCGGTACTTACTGCATCAATGTTCGGGTCAATGGTCGCGAGACCTACAATCGTACCACCCATTAGCGTGTGTGTTAAAGTATCCATAATATTCTCCATTCTGATAAAGGAGTGACTGTACTTGAATAAACAACAATTTAACAGTGCGCTCTTAACGTGGTTCTATGAAAATAAACGCGAGTTACCATGGCGAGAGACATCTGATCCTTATAAAATCTGGCTGAGTGAAGTGATGCTCCAACAGACCCAGGTAAAAACAGTAATCCCATATTACAATCATTTCATCAGTAAATATCCGACGCTTGATGATATTGCGAATGCAGATCAGACCAATCTACTAAAGGATTGGGAAGGCTTAGGATACTACAATCGCATACGTAACTTCAACGAAGCGACTCAAGAAGTTCAAGCGAATTATAATTCTATCGTACCTGATTCACCACATGTTTTTCAAACATTGAAGGGTGTTGGACCTTACATACAGGGCGCTGTGATGAGCATCGCCTTCAATCACAAGATTGCAGCTGTCGATGGTAACGTCATGCGCGTATATAGTCGAATAGAAATGTACGGTGAAGATATCAGTAAACAAAAAACTGTAAAGTTCATAAAGCAGGATATAGAAACCTGGATGAGTGAAGCCGCTGGAGATTTTAATGAGGCGATGATGGAGCTTGGTGCGACAATCTGTACGCCAAAGGCACCGAAATGTATTATATGCCCGGTTAAAAATTTTTGTGATAGTTTCGAAACCGGGGTAGTGATGGATTATCCTGTGAAGGCAAAAGCGCGTGCAAAACGGGAGAAGTCTTACAACGTATTTATAGTTCAAAATAAAGAGGGCGCACTTTATCTGATGCAGCAGGACGCGGAACTGCTCAAAGGGATGTATGAATTTCCGAAATTTGATGTAGATACTTCTTTAGAAAACGTGGAGGACACGCTTGGAGTGACGCTGGATTCAGAACTCACATTTCTTGGTGAAGTGAAGCATGTATTTACGCATAAGACGTGGTTGTTAGAAGTTTATCTGGTTTATTCAAATAGTCAGCATGATGCATTTAAATCTCTGAGTGAACTAAGCGACCTGCCAATGAGTAAAGGGATGCAAAAAGTGTTTGCTCTAATTGACGGCTAAGTTATGGGGATAGTTCTTCAATATGATATAATGCACATGTAGAAAATAAAGGGTGGTGTGGAATATGAAGTTCGAATCCATACCGAAAGAAGGTAGCAAAGTAAAGATCCAAAGTTACAAGCACGACGGGTCTATACACAGAGTTTGGTCTGAGACCACGATACTTAAAGGGACGAATCATGTAGTCATCGGTGGCAATAATCGCACGCTTGTGACAGAGAGTGATGGTAGAACCTGGATTACACGTGAACCTGCGATTGTCTACTTCCACGAAGAGTATTGGTTTAATGTGATTTGTATGTTTCGGGAAGATGGTGTGTATTACTATTGTAATTTATCATCGCCTTATGTATACGATAAAGAAGCGCTGAAATACATCGATTATGATTTGGATATAAAAGTGTATCCGGATGGGAAGTATCATCTTTTAGATGAAGATGAATACAAACTTCATAAAGAGAGAATGAATTATTCTAAGGATATCGACATCATTTTAAAGCGTAACGTAGACATACTACAATCTTGGATTGAACAGAAAAAAGGGCCATTTGCACCGGATTTCATTAAAGTATGGCATTTAAGATTTAATCAGATAGTGAATGCAAAGTAACCAGTCATTGATATGACTGGTCTTTTAGAATTAAGGGGTAGAAGCGATGATTTGGCGTTATTTAAAATTTGTTAAACCGTATTTTTGGATTATCATACTTACAGTAGGTATCGGGATATTAAAATTCGGTATTCCACTTTTGATTCCTCTTTTAATCATGCATGTCATTGATAACATTATTTTAGCCGACGGTTTAACCGCCGACGATCGCATGTCGATGTTATTTAATATCATGATTATATTTGGAATTGTATTTATCTTCCTGCGTCCACCTGTCGAATACTTCAGACAGTATCTTGCACAGTGGACAAGCAATAGGATTTTATATGATATTCGCGAAAAATTATATAAGCACTTACAAGAGCTCAGTCCAAAGTTTTACTCGGAGAATAAGGTTGGTGAAGTTATCTCACGCGTTATTAATGACGTCGAGCAGACGAAAGACTTTATCATGACGGGGCTTATGAATATATGGTTAGACTTAGTGACAGTGGTCATTGCTCTAATTATTATGTACAACATCAACGCAGAGTTAACATTCGTATCGATGTTAATATTCCCGTTTTATATTTTTGGTATTTATTATTTCTTTGGAAGATTGCGTCGTTTAATGAGACGCAGGTCCCAAGCACTCGCAGAAGTTCAAGGGTTCTTACATGAACGTATTTCAGGAATCAACGTTATCAAAAGCTTTGCTGTTGAGAAACATGAGGAAGAGCGTTTTGCAGTAAAGAACAATAACTTTCTAACAAAAGCGACTGATCATGCGCGCTGGAATGCGAAGAGCTTTGCAGTGGTTAACACAATTACCGATATCGGGCCGCTTCTTGTCATAGGTTATGGTGCGTATCAAGTACTCGGCGGCAGTCTGACTGTCGGAGCGTTAGCAGCTTTTGTTGCATATTTGGAGCGTTTATATGGGCCATTGCGACGACTTGTTTCATCATCAACGACACTTACACAAAGTATTGCTTCGATGGACCGTGTGTTCCAGCTGTTCGATGAGAAGTACGATGTGACAGACCGGGAAGGTGCACGACCTCTTGCTATATCAAGAGGAGGAATTGAATTCCAAGATGTTGGATTTGGTTACGACGGCACGTCGACCGACACATTAAATCATATTAATTTTAATACGAGTCCCGGCCAAACCGTGGCGTTTGTTGGGATGAGTGGTGGCGGTAAATCCACCCTTGTATCATTGATTCCGAGATTTTATGACGTGACGAGCGGTAAGATAAAAATCGATGGTATCGATATTCGTGATTATACGATTGAATCACTTCGCAACAATATTGGGATTGTGATGCAGGATAATATTTTATTTAGTGATAGTGTGAAAGAGAACATTATGTTAGCAATGCCGGGTGCGACCGATGAGCAAGTTGTAGAAGCGGCGAAAGCGGCGAATGCACATGACTTTATTATGAGTTTGCCTGAAGGCTATGATACTGAAGTCGGGGAGCGCGGCGTGAAATTGTCCGGGGGACAAAAGCAAAGAATTGCGATAGCGCGTGTATTCTTAAAAAACCCGCCAATTTTAATTTTAGACGAAGCGACAAGTGCGCTAGATTTAGAGAGTGAAAGTATTATCCAAGATACTTTGCTGAAATTATCCAAAGATAGAACGACGATTGTTGTCGCGCACAGATTATCTACAATTACACATGCCGATACGATATATGTCATGCGCGAAGGTACGATTGCCGAGCGCGGTACTCATCGGGAACTACTCGATAAACGTGGTGTGTACTACGATTTATATAGTATTCAGGATTTGTAGGGTTTGATAGTTGCGTGGAGAAACCTCGTTGCAACACAACACACAATAAAAAAGGCACTTACTCCATATCCGGAGTAAGTGCCTTTATCATTTTCTTATAAATCCATCGTTTCATCATCGATTCTTAACTCATTGCTCTCAGCATGGAATTTAAAGTAGCTCGTCGTTAATCGATCTAAGCTCTTTAATGAATCCGCATACTCATGAATTGATGCGATAATACTTAAAATGTTTTCAAAGTGTCGCGGTTCAATATGTGTATTCGTTTCATTAAATAACTTTGCGAACATCTCAACCAGTGTTTGTTCAAAGTGTTCTTCACTGTGGGTTGTGTATTGATAATCGTCTTCTGGTCCAACACGCTCTGTATATTTCATTAAAATCTGTTCGTGGTGACTCATCAACATATCGATTTCCACTTTTATGCGATATTGCAACTCTTCATCTAAATGATTGTAGTCATTTTGGAATCTGTTCAACTTCTTCAACAAATCAAATGAGAGCCGGGTCGTAGAAACTAAACGATTATACAAGATTTTCTTTCTCAGTAATGAAAAATCAACTTTCTTAAAATAGTTACGCTCTTCTTTATAGTATGAATACATTGTTTCGACTTTCTTTAAACGCTCTTGTAACCCTTTGATATCTTTTTTAACAATATTGTAATCCGTTAAAGAGTTAATCTCTAAGCGTATCCATTTGGAGATATCACCAGTCACGTTAAGCGTGTTGTGGTAAAGTCTACTTTCATATTTTGGAGGCAGGAACACCAAGTTTACAATGAGTGATGAAACTACACCGGTCATCACAAGTGCCATACGTTCACCAGCTGTTATCAAGAAACCAACGAGTGAATCTGAACTCTCAAGTGAAGGTGCATCTAAAATTGCAATCATGGTAACGACTGCAAGTGTTGATACGGATTGCAGCTTAAAAACTTGTAAGAGTGCGAGTACGAGTATAGTCGTTAAACCGATTACGACGATACTATTACCAAATAACAGCACCATAATTACAGCGGCGATTGCACCAACGATATTACCCTGGAATTGTTCCCAAAATCGTTTTACTGATCGATGAATATTTGGTTGTAATGCGAATACAGCAGCAATTGCTGCAATAAGACCTGGTTCAAAGTTTAACCATCTGACAATGAGCAGGGTTAATACAATTGCAATACCGGTCTTTAAAACGCGTGCTCCGATTTTCATGCTCTTCTCACCTCTTAGAATTGTTCATTAAATACAGCTTCAACAATTGAAAGTGTTTCATCAATGTCAGCTTCTGTATGTGCAGTTGTTAAAAACCAAGCTTCATACTTTGATGGGGCAATGTTAATTCCTCTATTAATTAAACCGTTAAAGAACTTCGCAAATGCTTCTCCATCAGTATCCTCAGCTTGTGTGTAATTTGTTACGGTTTCATCAGTAAAGTATATCGTTAATGCGCCAACTTTACGATTAATAGTCGCACGAATATTATATTTCTTAATCAATTCTAACAAACCGTGCTCAAGTTTCGCACCGAGCGTCTCTAGTGTTTCATATACACCCTTATCCTGGAGTACCTGAAGACACGCAATACCTGCTGCCATCGATAAAGGATTCCCAGCCATTGTGCCTGCCTGATACGCTGGACCGAGCGGCGCGACGCTTTCCATTATTTCGAGTTTGCCGCCATAAGCACCAATTGGTGTACCCCCGCCAATAATTTTACCCATTGCTGTTAAGTCTGGTGTTAAACCGAGTAACGTCTGCGCACCACCGTAACAGAAGCGGAATGCTGTAATCACTTCATCATAAATAGTGAGCGCACCGATGTCTTTTGCAATCGCGTGTACACTTTCTAAAAAGCCTGGTTCCGGCTCAACAATTCCAAAGTTACCAACGATGGGCTCAATAAGAATCGCCGCAACCGCGTCTTTATGTGCATCAACTGCTGTTTTAAAATCTTCTATATTATTAAATGGAACAGTGATCATATCTTGTGCAACACCTGGTGGTACACCAGCTGAGTCAGGTGTACCGAGTTGCGCAGGTCCGCTGCCAGCCGCAACGAGTACTAAGTCGGAGTGTCCATGGTAACAACCTTCGAACTTAATGATTTTATTGCGATTTGTGTAAGCACGTGCAACGCGAATAGTCGTCATGACTGCTTCTGTACCTGAGTTCACAAAGCGTACACGTTCAAGACTCGGCAGTGCATCCTGGATTATGCGGGCAAATGTATTCTCAAGCGGTGTCGGTGTTCCATATAAAATACCTTTCGCTGCCTGCTCTGAAATAGCTTTTGTAATATGTGGGTGAGCGTGTCCCGTAATGATTGGACCGTATGCCGCCAAATAATCAATGTATTCATTGCCGTCAACATCTGTAAATCGAGCACCATTTGCTTCTTTCATTACAACAGGCGCGCCGCCACCGACTGCTTTATATGAACGACTTGGTGAGTTAACACCACCCAGGATAAGTGATTCGGCATCCTTAAATATGCGTTGTGATTCTTTTCTCTCTTTCATCAGTTAGAACTCCTTTGGTATTTTTAATGTATATTTTACCATATAAACATGCATGTTTTAGGGTATAGTTAGAGTATTACAACGAATGAAGGAGCGAGTTTACGATGGAGAAGTTTCCACAGTTTGATTTAGAGAACCAAGATGGGGAAGTGATAAGTAACAAAACACTCAAGAGAAATACATTAATATATTTCTATCCGAAAGATAATACGCCAGGATGTACCACACAGGCATGCGATCTCCGCGACAATATGACACGTCTCAATGATTTAGGTGTTGATGTGTACGGCGTGAGTGGAGATTCTAAACAGAAACATAAGAACTTTATCAATAAACATGATTTGAATTTTGACCTGCTCGTCGATGCGGATTTCAAACTCTCTGAAACGCTGGGTGTATATAAAGAGAAGAAAATGTTCGGTAAAACACATATGGGTATCGAGCGCACGAGTTATTTAGTCGATAAAGACAGCAATATTCTTCAGGTGTTCAATAAAGTAAAGCCCGGGCAGCATATAGATGATGTGAAAGCGTGGATTGAAGCGAATGGTTAATATATTATCAACGATTGAATTGTCAGATGAAACTGTCGCATTGCTAAAAGAACATCGTGAGGATATTGAGTATCGTTATGTACGTTCTAAAGATCTTAGGAATGATGATTATTCATGGGCGCATGTATTAAATACGTATGGTTCACATATCAAACATCATGATATCAAGGATTTCACTGAACTGAAGTGGTTAAATGTGATGAGTGCAGGTGTAGACTCGTTACCATTTGAAGACTTAAAAGATATTCCAGTAACGAATGCACGCGGTATTCATAAGATTCCAATGATGGAGTATACGATTGGTTTAATACTCAATCATTATAAGAATTTTTATCAGAACAAAGTCGATCAAAATAATCGCCTCTGGAACAATGAAGTAAGTACAGAAGAGTTATATGGAAAGAACGTGCATATATTTGGTACAGGCAGTATCGGTAGTCACATTGCAAAAGTAATGCAAGTGTTCGGTGCAGTGACGACAGGATATAATACAACAGGACGCACAGTCGAAGGTTTTGATAAAACGCATTCTATAGAAGAAAAAAATAATTATGTGAATGAAGCGGACATTGTCATATCGATTTTACCGAAAACTAAAGATACAGACGCTATCTTTGATCACACGTTTTTTGATGTGATGAAAGACGACGGGATTTTTATCAATATTGGTCGGGGAAACGTAGTGACAGATGAAGTTCTAATAAATGTACTCGAGAATAAAGTAATTGGACATATGATTCTTGATGTTTTTAATCTTGAACCGCTCCCGGAGGATAGTCCTTTCTTTAATTATGATAATATAACGATTACACCACATAGTTCTGCGACAACGCATGCATATTATGATAGAGCTACTAAAATTCTCGGTCAAAATCTGACATTATATCCGGAATTTGAACGTATGGAAAACTTAGTGGACAAAGGAAAAGGCTATTAACTTTAACCTAATCGTTGTTTTCATATATAATATAGTAAATAGGTAACTTGGATGGGGGATTAACATGACAACGATTGAAAAGGAAAACTTATACAATCAATCACTCGATGCGTTGAAGAAGACTGGAGTAAGAATTACACCTCAAAGACGTGCAGTGCTAAAGTTCATGATCGATGCTGAGAATCATCCGACTGCTGATGACGTTTACCAGGCGCTTGCGCCGCATCATCCGAATATGAGTGTCGCAACAATATATAATAACTTGAAATTGTTCAAACAGACAGGACTCATCAAAGAACTCACATATGGAGATGCATCAAGTCGTTTTGATTTTGATTCTGATAAGCACTACCATATTATTTGTAGCAGTTGTGGAAAGATTACAGATTTTCATGTCAGTGGACTAGAGGAAGTAGAGCAGATGGCCGCGAATAGTACGAACTATTCAGTCAGTCACCATAGATTAGAGCTTTACGGGGTATGTAATGAATGTAAACAAGCAGAAGATTAATCTTCTGCTTGTTTTTTGTTTCTTTCGATTTCTTCAATTTTTGCTTCTCTTCTATGCTTCACGTTATAATCTCTCGAGAACTCTTCACCTTCAAGTGACTTATCTATAGTAAGTGGTTCATTACAGTGATTACAAAAATCAACATGACCCAGGATCTTTGTATGTTTCTCACAGTTCGGACAAGTTACAACAATTGTACGCGTACTGACGATCCCAACCCAGAAGTAAATCGCAACACTTAAGAGCAGCGGGATAATACCTAATAGAATGAACGTGGCAAACAGCCATGGTATTTGTACAAAGAAGACGCCCATGTACATTACAATCAATCCTGCAAATAACATAATCAGTGCATAGCCGCGTATTCTTTTAATTTTATTTGTAGCTTTCATTATGCTCACCTCGTATGTATTATATAACATTGTAAGCGTACTTAAACATAGGAAGTATGGCAATCTTTTAAAATTAATTAAGAAAAGTGTATTTTGATGTTGACGAAATGAAAAGTACTTGGTATTATATAAAAGTCGCTGAAAACGAAACGGCAACTTTACACAAAGATTTTAAAGTAAAACAATTTTAAAATAATTACATAAAGTACTTGCAATTTTGTTTCAGTACATGTATCATTATAAAAGTGACTTGAAAAAGTTATGCAACATACGAACATTGAAAACTGAATGACAATAAGTCAACGTTAATTCCAATAAATTTTTGGTTTTAAAAACCAAGTTG
>JBGYPO010000121.1:0-10826 GCA_041838435.1 Aliicoccus sp.
CTGCGTCTGAGTTGCACGGCGGCACATGAAATGCAACTCAAGCTTAAAAATCACCTCTGAGTTGCACGGTGGCACAAGAAATGCAACTCAAGCTCTAAAAACTGCGTCTGAGTTGCACGGTGGCACATGAAATGCAACTCAAGCTTCAAAAATCGCGTCTGAGTTGCACGGTGGCACAAGAAATGCAACTCAAGCTCTAAAAACTGCGTCTGAGTTGCACGGCGGCACATGAAATGCAACTCAAGCTTCAAAAATCGCCTCTGAGTTGCACGGCGGCACAAGAAATGCAACTCAAGCTTCCAAAATCACCTCTGAGTTGCACGGGGGCATAAGAAATGCAACTCAAACTTCAAAAACTGCGTCTGAGTTGCACGGCGACCAGTTTAATGCAAGTCCGGCCCCAGATAAGGGCTCTGACTTGCACGCCACCCATCCAACCCATCCAACCCATCCAACTCACCTCACAAAAAAATCGCCAATCCATCCAACTCACCTCACAAAAAAATCCCCAATCCCAGACTACGCATTTCTACGCACCCAGGACAGGGGATCGAACTCCGAACTCCAACTCCAACGCCAAATTCCTAACTCAAATAATATATCCCTTAAAAATAAAGATGTAAGCAATACACAACACGGCGGCGACACTGATGTATAACAAAGAGTGCGAGATAATCTTGTGCGTGCGCATGTTTTCATCGAGGTTGGGTTCACTGAGTATTGAGCGCCAACCGACATAGCTTGAGATCATGCTGATGCCGAGCCATATATAGATGTTGATAAAGATCACTTCGGTATTGATAAAGAAGTCTAAAAAGAATATCAATTGTAAAATGACAAGTAGGACTAGAATCACTCGTCTCATGCTGCACACCTCTATCTTTAAGTCGCAAAGCTTAAAATCTTATTTCTAAAGTACAAACATCAATATCACATAGCCCACCATCAATAAAACAGTAAAGCTGTGTACTAAAAAGACGCGGTCTTTATCGCCTTTTGCCACTTTAAAATGTGCAATTTCAACAGATGAGATGATCGATAACATTAAGAGTATCAACAGGTAATGGTTGAGCGTCTCAAAAGGATATGCGAACACAACAGTCAGGATTGCAAATACAATACCGACGACCCACCGAACAATTCTGCGCGTGGATAATGGTAAAAACGGCATCCTTACTATGCCGAACAAGCCGTATAAAATCAGTGCAAGGAGCGTGAGCACTATCATGCATAAGCACCTCGCTTTCTAAAGTATTGATAGATAAAGAACGTCGTTAAAATTGTTACAAGTGCACCGAGCCAGAATGGCGCGGCAATGTTCAATAAAAACAACACATTAAATGTTAATGGTCCGATTATGCGACCTAAACTATCCAGCGCATATGTTGTAGATGTCATACGTCCCATCTCGTTGTCGCTTGCTTCGCGTGTAATCTGTGATGTGAGCAATGTACGCACAAGTGCATTACCAGTCATCAATAAGATTAAACACACACCTGCAAACAACAGGTTTGGAACAAATGGGATTAAAATAAACGCGGCAATTGTCATCATCTGTCCGGCGATCATTGCTGGATATTCCTGATGTGCTTTAAGCTGGCGTATATAACCACCTTGAATGGCTGCATTCAAAAATCCACCCACCAAGAATAAAATCCCCATCTGCGTTGGTGTAATTGAAATCAACTCAATTGCGAGCAACTGGAATGTACTTTCCATACCGCTCATTGTGAACATCACGACAAATGTTGTAATAAGCAATATGCCAACGGGCTTCAAGAAGTATTCACTCGGCAATAAACGCATACCTGCAACAGGGTTAACCGTTGAAGGTTTGTATGTCTCGCCAACTTTTAACAAGGCGAAGATAAATGCACCAAACAACACAGCTGCCGTCATATAAAATGCAAAGCTTAAGTTAAAGCCTGCTAAGATGCCGCCGACACCTGGACCGAAGATAAAACCAAGGCCGATTGACATACCGACAAGGCCCATGTATTTCGTCCGCTCTTCACGCGTGGAAATATCTGCGACCATACTTGTCGTTGCAGTGTACAATGCACCACTTGCGATACCGCCAAATATTCGTGAGATATACATAATGACTAAATTATCAATATAAAGACCAAAAAATAAGAAACTTAAAGAGAAAACAAGAAGTCCACCGACAAGTATCGGTTTACGGCCGTATTTATCACTGAGTCGTCCAAATATAGGCGCGAAGATAAAGCCCGCGATAGAATAAGTTGCGAGCAGCCATCCAACATGAATTGTCGAGACGCCTAAAGTAGAGACAAGTTCAGGAACAACCGGGATGACCATACTGAAACCAAAATAGATGATGAATTGTATGATCATGATTAGGATAATTTTTTCGTGCAATTGTTTCATATCTGTATCTCCTATTTTTGCGATGCTCTTATCGCATGCCTAGTTTCTTTAATCTTAATTTCGAGTGCTTCTAACTGTGCTTCTAAGTGAGATACATCATTACCCGTACTGCCGAGCTTTTCGATGTCTCCCTGCAGGCGAGTATATGTAGATTTGAGTTCAAGAAGTTCATAATTTAAATCCATGTTGCACACCTCTTTCTTAGGTGTATCATATCACAATATTAAATGTTAAAATAAATCATTTGTTAGTGATTTTTGAACGAATGTTAAAATAATATAAATTAAGCTTGAAAACACGAACGTTACAATATAAAATTAAAAGATAGTTCGTAGATAGGGGATATGTTGTGCAAATTAAGTTAATGAAAAAATGGTTGTACTTTTTTTATGGATTAGTCATGCTTGGCTTTGGTATTGCACTCACCATCAAAGGACAATTATGGGGACTTGGTTCGTGGGACGTGCTTCATTACGGTCTATATTTAACGTTTGGCTTAACCGTCGGTTCGTGGTCGATCATTATCGGAATCATCATAGTGGTGGGAACTGCAATAGGTCTGAGACGCATGCCGCGACTCGGTGTATATATCAACTTGTTTACAGTCGGGATTTTTATCGACATCTTCTTACTCTTATTACCGGATGTAGAAGGTTGGTTATTACATAGTATATTTTACATCGCTGGTGTCATCATCTTGTCGTATGGGATTGCAACATACATTACGCCAAACCTTGGTGCAGGACCGAGGGACAGCCTGATGTTACTCATTGCAGATAAATTCGATATAAAATTATCGGCGTCACGCAACATGATGGAGCTGTTTGCTGCAGTCGCAGGATTTTTACTGGGAGGGCCTGTATTTATAGGTACGTTGTTTATGATTTTGTTTTTAGGCAGGCTCATTGAAGTGTGGTTGCCGCTCACCCGCAGTTTGCTCGTAAAGTTTTTAGGCGGAGAAGATTTAACGATTATTAAGTTGAGACCAACTCAACAAAGAATAAGGAAAAGAGGCGTACAATGAAGAAGTATTTTAATTTTGAGGAGCTCGGTACCAATTACCGCCGTGAAATTATCGGTGGGTTAACAACATTCCTGTCGATGGCATATATTTTAGCCGTTAACCCGTCTATATTATCATTACAAGGCGTCGATGGTATTCCGGATTCAATGCGCATGGACATGAATGCTGTGTTTGTTGCAACAGCTGTTGCTGCGTTTGTCGGGTGTATGATTATGGGGCTCTATGCTAAGTTCCCAATTGCACTGGCACCAGGGATGGGGCTCAATGCATTCTTCGCATTCACAGTCGTTTTAACGATGGGAATTCCTTGGCAGACAGCTTTAACGGGTGTCTTGTTCTCAGGTCTAATCTTTATTTTAATTACAACAGTTGGTTTAAGAGAATACATAATTAACGCAATACCAATGGAACTCAAGATGGCCGTCAGCGCCGGTATCGGATTCTTCATCACCTTCGTCGGTCTGCAGGGTGCTGGAATAATTGTTGCTGACGACGCGACACTCGTTGCGCTCGGTGATATCCGCAGCTCAACAGTACTGCTTGCAGTCGGTGGTCTTGTCATTACAGTCATCTTGATGGCACGTAAAGTAAAGGGCGCAGTGTTCTTCGGAATGATTGCAACGGCGATTATCGGTTTGATTTTCGGTCTTGTACCAACGCCTCAAGCAATTTTCAGTGCAGCACCTAGTATTGCGCCAACATTCGGTGCAGCGTTTGAAGCATTTGGTGATCCGGCAACGATTTTTAATATTCAATTTTTAATTGTTGTGTTAACATTTCTATTCGTGGACTTTTTTGATACTGCGGGTACGCTCGTTGGTGTTGCGTCTCAAGCAGGACTAATCAAAGACAACAAGTTACCGAATGCGCAAAAGGCGTTGCTTGCAGATGCTACAGCGACGGTGACAGGTTCAATCTTTGGTACGTCAACGGTCACGAGTTATGTCGAGTCAACGGCCGGAGTTGCGGCTGGCGCACGGTCGGGATTTGCAGCTGTCGTTACAGGTGTCTTGTTCTTACTCGCGATATTTATCTCGCCGCTTATCGTTATGTTTACAGCTGAAGTTACAGCGCCGGCGCTTATTATCGTTGGTGCGCTCATGGCGTCTAACTTATCGAAGATTAGATGGAATGAGTTTGAAGTAGCGTTGCCAGCTTTCGTGACGATATTCGTGATGCCTTTGTCATACAGTATTGCAACAGGTATTGCTGTTGGGTTTATCTTCTATCCAATTGCAATGATCATGGCAGGTCGTCGTAAGGAAATTCATCCGATGATATATGGACTCTTTGTCATATTTATATTGTACTTTATCTTCCTTGAGTAACAGTTTCTACTATATAATAGTGATATTAAAAACAGTATAAAAGAAATAAAATAAGAAAATCTGAAAAAATCTGCTCAAAACAGTTGATTTATTCAGCTTTTTGCTGTATTATATTTAACGTTGGACTTTAAATAGGGACAGTTATGTCCTTTTACCCAAAACCTTATCAAATAAGGTTTCTAAATCGATGAAGCGAGAGGTTACTGATACACACGGCCGAGTTGCCATGGCGGTGTGTGCGCAGAAAATTTTCGTGGAGAAGTCTATCACAAAATGATGACGACTAAAAGGAGGTTAAATAATGGCAAAGCAAAAAATTCGTATTCGTTTAAAAGCGTATGATCACAGAGTGCTCGATCAATCAGCTGGAAAGATTGTTGAAACAGCAAAGCGTTCAGGTGCAGAGGTAAGTGGTCCGATTCCGTTACCAACGGAGAAGACAATTTACACAGTCTTACGTTCATACCACATTTACAAGTATTCACGTGAGCAGTTTGAACAGCGTACGCACAAACGACTAATCGACATTTTAAACCCTACACCAAAGACAGTTGATGCGCTTATGGGCTTAAACTTACCATCAGGTGTAGATATCGAAATTAAATTATAATAGGAGGTGGACTTCCGATGACAAAAGGAATCTTAGGTAAAAAAGTGGGTATGACACAGGTTTTCGGTGAAAACGGTGAACTTATCCCAGTAACAGTAGTAGAAGTTGGCGGTAACGTAGTATTGCAAAAGAAAACTGAAGAGATAGACGGTTACAATGCAGTACAAATTGGTTACGCAGACAAAAAGGATTATTTTGAAGGTGCAAGAAGCAACAAGTATGCTAACAAAGCAGAGCAAGGGCACGCTAAAGTATCAGGTGCAACGCCTAAGCGCTTCGTACGTGAATTCGATCATCTAGATTTAGATGCATACGAACTCGGTCAAGAAGTCACTGTGGACACATTTGCTGCAGGCGATGTTGTTGACGTTACAGGTACTGCTAAAGGTAAAGGTTTCCAAGGTAATATCAAGCGTCACAATCACGCGCGTGGGCCAATGAGCCACGGTTCTCGTTTCCATAGAAGTACAGGTTCTATCGGTATGGCGGCAGATCCTGCCAAAGTACAAAAAGGTAAAGCGATGCCTGGACGTATGGGTGGCGACACTGTAACTTTGCAAAATTTAGAAGTAGTTAGAGTAGATACTGAGAACAATGTGTTACTTATTAAAGGTAACGTGCCGGGAGCAAGAAAAGGCTACGTAAAAATTCAAACAGCAATTAAACAGAACGAACAATAATTCATTCTTTAGGAAGGGAGGATAATTATGTCAAGCATTGATGTTTTATCTAGAGAAGGCAAAAAAGTTAATACGATTGAATTAAACGATGAGATATTTGGTATCGAACCAAACCAACACGTACTATTTGAAGCAGTAAACTTACAGCGTGCATCACTACGCAGTGGTACACATGCTGTTAAAAACCGCTCAGCTGTTGCTGGTGGTGGCAGAAAGCCATTTAGACAAAAAGGGACAGGCCGTGCGCGTCAGGGTACTTTATCAGCGCCTCAACACCGTAGTGGTGGTGTCGTATTCGGTCCAACACCTAGAAAATATGGCTATAAAATGCCTAAGAAGATGCGTCGCTTAGCACTGCGCTCTGCGCTATCATCAAAAGTTCAAGACGCGGCGCTCGTCGCACTTGAAAACTTTACGCTCGATGCACCAAAAACAAAAGACATGATCAGCATGTTCAAAAATTTAGACGCTAGCAAAAAAGTATTATTAGTTCTGGCGAATGAAGATGTGAACGTTGAGTTATCTTCAAGAAATATCGAAGGTGTAACTGTGTTAACACCAGAACAGTTAAACGTACTTGATATTCTTTCTGCAAATCGTGTCATCTTTACTGAAGGTGCAATTTCAAGAGCAGAGGAGGTACTTCTGTAATGGAAGCTCGCGATATTATTAAACGCCCAGTGATCACTGAATCATCAGCTGCGGCTATGGAGTTTGACAAATACACATTTGACGTTGACGTGCGTGCGAACAAAACACAAGTTAAACATGCAATCGAAGAAATTTTCGATGTAACAGTAGCAAAAGTAAACATCATGAATGTTAAACCGAAGAAAAAGCGCATGGGTCGCTATGTCGGTTATACAAACAGAAGAAGAAAAGCGATTGTGACACTATCTGAAGGTACAATCGACTTACTGTAAGCCTAAATATTCAATACCATTAAGGAGGTAATGAGCAGATGGCACTTAAAAAATATAAGCCAACCACGAATGCTCGTCGTAATATGACAAGCTCTGACTTCGCTGAGATCACTTCAACGACACCTGAGAAGTCATTATTACAGCCGCTACCGAAAAGAGCGGGAAGAAACAACCAAGGTAAAATAACTGTACGTCACCACGGTGGTGGACATAAGCGTCAATACCGTGTGATTGACTTCAGACGTAACAAAGATAATGTACCTGCAACAGTTGCTACTGTTGAGTACGATCCGAACCGTTCAGCGAACATCGCACTTCTGCATTATGCAGATGGTGAGAAGCGTTACATCTTAGCACCAAAAGGTATTAAAGTTGGTACTGAGTTAATGAGTGGTAAAGATGCGGACATCAAAGTAGGTAACGCACTGCAGTTAATTGATATCCCAGTTGGTACAGTTGTGCATAACATCGAGTTAAAGCCAGGCCGCGGCGGTCAGTTAGTACGTTCTGCCGGAACAAGTGCACAAGTACTTGGTAAAGAAGGTAAATACGTATTAGTACGCTTAGGTTCAGGTGAAGTAAGAATGATTCTTGCAACTTGCCGTGCAACAATCGGTGCTGTTGGTAATGAGCAACACGAACTGATTAACATCGGTAAAGCAGGTCGTTCTAGATGGATGCGTAAACGCCCAACAGTACGTGGTTCAGTAATGAACCCGAACGATCACCCACACGGTGGTGGTGAAGGTCGTGCGCCAATCGGTCGTCCGTCACCTATGTCACCTTGGGGTAAACCGACACTTGGTAAGAAGACAAGAAGAGGTAAAAACCGTTCAAATAAATTAATCGTTAGAAAACGTAAGAAATAATAAGTGACGCAAGCTTCATGCTTGCGTGACCTACTTAAGAAGGAGGCCCACTCATATGGCACGTAGTCTTAAAAAAGGACCTTTCGTTGATGATCATTTAATGAAAAAAGTTGAGAATCTAAACGAAGGTAATAAGAAAAGTGTAATTAAAACTTGGTCACGTCGTTCAACAATCTTCCCTAACTTCATCGGTCATACTATTGCGGTATACGATGGACGTAAGCATGTACCTGTGTACATCACAGAAGATATGGTTGGTCATAAACTTGGTGAGTTCGCTCCAACAAGAACTTTCAAAGGCCATGGCGACGACGACAAAAGAACGAAGAGATAATTTGAATTAAGGAGGAACATGAGATATGCAAGCGAAAGCGATAGCTAGAACAATTCGAATCGCACCGCGTAAAGTAAGACTAGTATTAGACTTAGTTCGCGGTAAAGAAGTATCAGAAGCGTTAGCGATTCTTAAATTGACAAATAAAAGAACGTCTCCAGTTGTTGAGAAATTAATCAAATCAGCAGTAGCAAATGCTGAGCACAACTATGACATGGATATTGATCGTCTATTTGTATCTGAAATCTTTGCTGATGAAGGACCGACGTTAAAACGTTTCCGTCCACGTGCAAAAGGTAGTGCATCTAGAATCAACAAGAGAACATCTCATATTAGTGTTGTCCTAGAAGAATTCGTCTATGACGAAGATGAAGAAGACAACGTTCCGGTTGAAGAAACTGAAACGACTGAAGCAACAACTGAAGATGTAGAAGAAGTAGAAGCTGAGAACCAACCAGCAGAAGCTGAAGTTGCTGAATCAACAACAGATACTGAGCACAATGAGGCTGACGAAAAGTCAGACAAAGCATAATACAAGGAGGGAATTAGTTTGGGTCAAAAGATTAATCCTATTGGTTTTCGTACAGGAGTAATTCGTGATTGGGAAGCAAAATGGTATGCAGATAAAGAATTTGCAACACTTTTACACGAAGACTTAAATGTACGTGAATATATCGAGAAAAACTTAAAAGATGCATCGATTTCTAAAGTTGAGATTGAGCGTGCAGCAAACCGCGTGAACATCACTGTTCATACAGGTAAGCCCGGCATGGTAATTGGTAAAGGTGGTAGCGAAATTGATAAATTACGCGCTGCTTTAACGGCTTTAACTAATAAAAAAGTTCACATCAACGTAATGGAAGTTAAAAAAGTTGATATGGATGCGAAATTAGTTGCAGAGAACATTGCCCGTCAATTAGAAAACCGCGTATCGTTCAGAAGAGCGCAAAAGCAAGCGTTGCAACGTGCAATGAAAGCTGGCGCAAAAGGAATTAAAACACAAGTTTCAGGTCGTCTTGGCGGTGCGGATATTGCACGTGCTGAAGGTTACAGTGAAGGTACAGTACCACTCCATACACTTCGTGCAGACATTGATTATGCACATGAAGAAGCAGACACTACTTACGGTAAACTAGGTGTCAAAGTATGGATCTATCGTGGAGAAGTTCTTCCTGTTAAGAAAAATAGCAAGTAAGGAGGACAATTAAATGTTATTACCAAAAAGAGTAAAGTATCGTCGTCAACATCGTCCAGATACGAAAGGACGTTCTAAAGGCGGTAACCAAGTAAACTTTGGTGAATATGGATTACAAGCGACAACAACATCTAGAATTACATCTAGACAAATAGAGTCAGCGCGTATCGCAATGACACGTTTCATGAAGCGTGGCGGTAAAGTGTGGATCAACATCTTCCCACATACGCCATACACGAAAAAACCTTTAGAGGTCCGAATGGGTTCTGGTAAAGGTGCTGTTGAAGGCTGGGTTGCAATTGTAAAACCAGGTCGCGTTATGTTTGAAGTTGCGGGTGTAGAAGAAGAGGTAGCAAGAGAAGCTTTGCGTTTAGCAAGCCACAAACTACCTGTTAAAACTAAAATTGTTAGACGTCAAGAATTAGGTGGTGATACGAATGAAAGCTAAAGAAATTCGCGATTTAACAACGTCAGAAATTGAATCAAACGTCAAAGAATTAAAAGAAGAATTGTTTAACTTACGCTTTCAACTAGCTACTGGTCAGCTAGAAAACACTGCTCGTATCAAAGAGGTAAGAAAAACAATTGCACGCATGAAGACAACGATGCGTACACGAGAGCTTGACGAAATTAGGAGCAACCAGTAATAAAGGGAGGCAATCACTGTGGAAGAAAACACTAGAAAAGAACGCAAAACGTACCAAGGTCGTGTTGTGTCTGACAAGATGGACAAAACAATCACTGTTATGATCGAGACGTACAAAAGACACCCAATTATTGGTAAGCGTGTCAAGTATTCTAAGAAATATAAAGCGCATGATGAGCAAAACAGTGCGAAAATGGGCGACGTCGTTAGAATCGAAGAATCACGTCCACTTTCTAAAACTAAGCGCTTCAGTTTAGTTGAAATCGTAGAAGAATCAGTAATTATTTAATTTAAACGAACAAAGGAGGTCGCAACATGATCCAGACGGAATCACGCTTAAAAGTTGCAGACAACTCAGGTGCACGTGAAGTACTTGCAATCAAGGTACTCGGTGGAACTGGACGTAAATCTGCAAACGTAGGTGATATAATCGTTGCTACTGTTAAACATGCAACACCAGGTGGCGTTGTTAAAAAGGGCGAAGTGGTTAAAGCTGTTATTGTAAGAACTAAATCAGGCGTACGCCGTGAAGATGGTTCATATATTAAATTTGACGAAAATGCTTGTGTAATTATTCGTGACGATAAAGGTCCAAGAGGTACGCGTATCTTTGGTCCAGTCGCACGTGAACTCCGTGAAGGAAACTTCATGAAGATCGTTTCACTTGCACCAGAAGTACTATAAAAAAGGAGGTCAGACGAAATGCACGTAAGAAGTGGAGATAAAGTCGTTGTAATCAGCGGTAAAGACAAAGGCAAGACAGGCGTCGTATTAACTGCTTTACCTAAAAAAGACCGTGTCATTGTAGAAGGCATTAACATCATTA
>JBGYPO010000122.1:0-15843 GCA_041838435.1 Aliicoccus sp.
GAATACTAAAGCAATTGGATATAAAAGAAAAATATGGATTTGATGTATCAAGGCATATGATTGAATATGCGAAAAGCCAAACTGAACTGCAGTCCGCATCTCTCTCTGTTCAAGATATGTTAACGTTTCAATACGATAGAACGTTTGATGCGATTGTTGCAGCGAGCGATGTTTTAAACTATTTAAACAATGAAGCGGAAATCTCGCAGGTATTTGAACGCCTCGCACACCATCTGAGTCCTGGTGGTGTGTTTGTATTTGATATTCATAGTGTGTACAAAATGCTTAATGAATTTAATAATCAAACATATGCTGATGACTTGGATGACGTCAGTTACATATGGTTTGCCTACACAGGAGAAGAAGATTTAAGTGTCATGCATGAGATGATATTCTTTAATAAACAAGATGATGGCTCTTATATAAAGTCGCAGGAGACTATTCATCAGCGTACGTATACTTACGAAACAATGTTAAATTTAATCAAAGAATCACCGCTTGAACTCGTTCATAGCTTTAGTGATTTTGACGTCGACAATGTGGTGACTGATGAATGTGAACGCGTGTTTTTTATCTTAAGAAAACCGGTCTAAGAAAAGTTTTTTAAAGTTTTTTGTTAAAAATAAAAATAAATCGATACTTTTTACCCATAAGTATATAGAGGGGCTAATAAGGAGTGTCGAAATGAAAATGATTTTAACAAGGTATAAACATTGGTTAATCGTTGGTGGTATCGCTTTGGTGGTGCTTTGGAATGTGTTTCGAAGTATGAACCCGCATGACTTTGATACCTTAACACTGGAGTCATTGGAAGAAGAATTAAACATTGAATCGATCGAGACTGTCGAACGTGTCGCTGAAGATACAACGCCTGTACTTATCATGGTGGAAGTAAAAGGTGCAGTAGAAATCCCGGGAGTGTATGAACTGCCGAAAGATGCACGGGTTAAAAATGTTTTGGATTTGGCAAAGGTTTTACCTGAAGCGAATCTTTTACATGTCAACCAGTCGATGAAACTGAGCGACGAGATGGTGATTTATGTACCGTCTGATGATGAAGTATTGGAATTACCACCACCAATTGTCACACCTAACAGTGATAGCGCAGGCAGTGAAGACGGACGTGTTAACATTAATACGGCAAATAAAGAACAGCTCATGACGCTGAATGGCATCGGTGAGAAAACAGCACAAGCGATAATAGAACATCGTGAAATGAATGGATTATTTATGCATACAGAAGATATAAAACAAGTGAGCGGCATCGGTGATAAAAAATACTTAACGATAGAACCGAACATCGTCGTCGACTGAAGGGGTAGAGTGGATAATGAGATTAAACTGGCATGATTACTTTATGTCACAAACACAGCTGCTGAGTCTTAGATCAACATGTGAGCGATTAAAAGTAGGGGCAACAATCGTGAAAGACAACCGTGTCATATCAAGTGGTTACAATGGTTCTGTCTCAGGAGAAGCCCATTGTATAGATGTTGGGTGTTTGGTTGAAGATGGTCATTGTATACGTACAATTCACGCAGAAATGAATGCGCTTCTGCAGTGTTCGAAATTTGGCGTATCAACTGAGGGTGCTTCAATTTATGTCACACATTTTCCATGTGTACACTGTAGTAAATCTTTAGTACAAGCAGGCATTAAAAATATTTTTTATAGTGCAGATTATAAAAATCATGAGTATGCACTTTATCTATTTGAGAACAGTGGAGTGCACGTTGAGAAAGTTCCGTTTAAACCATCTGAAATTATCAATTATTTAACATAATTATATGATTTCCTTAATCATACTGCTCGTTGTCATTACAAGTGTTGTGTTGCATCATAGTGTGCTTGTCGCATTATTTATGCTCAGTGCAATCATTGTGATGGTATGGCAGCAAACCGGAAGTGTTCCTAATATTATATATACATTGATGCTGACAGCTATTATTTCAATAGCTGTTATTTTTATGCCAAAAATAGAGCGCGTGGATGCGATAGATGGGATGACTGTCGTTGGATATAAATATTATAAGGATGATATTGTCCATATCGTCCAACATGATGGGCAAGATTATGAGTTGTATACTGAAGATGCGTATGACATCGGCACTGTATGTATGGGTCAATATGAGGTGAATCAACCGAACATACAGAGGAATTTTATTAAGCAGGATGCAGATCTCAGAATGTTGATGAACGATATCAACGGCAGGATTTATGAGGACACCTCGCTTAAATGTGCGCAGGGTAATTTAACTGTAGGCATGCGGATCAATTCGATTCGGGATAGTTATATCAAGCACGTGCTCAGTGCGACTGAACATGATTACAAGTTTGATATGCTGACGCTTTCTATAGGGAATAAGTCATATATTGATAGTGAATTTTTTGACGGATTGCAGAAGCTGGGAATCTATCATCTGTTTGTTATTTCCGGTACGCATGTCGCGTTTGTAACCGGTGTACTATATTTTGTGTTGAAGAGAATGCGGATTCCTTTAGAATATATAAAAGTTATTTTGATTTGTTTTCTTATAGGGTTCCTGCTGCTTAATTTATTTAGTCCGAGTGTGTTTAGGGCGGTGTGTATGGCTGTTATTTTGCTAACAACCTCCTTCTTTAAAGAACGACCTTATATAACGGTCATCTCTCTTACCGCTTTGTTACAAATTTTAATTGCGCCTCATATGACTTATAATGCAGGCTTTCAACTGTCATATGTTACGACTTGTTTTATTATCCTGACCCGGCATTACTGGCTAGATAGAAAACCATTTATGCAGCTGCTTTCCATTACTGTCATATCTGAAGTCAGTACGTTGCTGTTAATATTGCTGCATTTTAATGAAATCAGCATCAGCGGGATTGTAATGAATCTATTTTTTGTGCCGTTGTTTTCCTTGGTTGTGTTTCCGAGTGTGATTTTATTTAATTTGCTGATGTTCATTGGACTCAGTCCATTATTTGATGCGATGTTTCATTTGTTGTTTTCCTACTTGAAGATGTTGATTATGTTTTTATCGAATGTTGTGGAGCATAGAATTGCTATTGTAAACTTGCATGACTTTGCAATAATTATATTAATCGCTGTGACTTTTACGATGACTATGTTGATATGTCGCTTTGATTTAAGAAGGTTATTGATATCTGTAGCTGTATTTGTAATAACGATTGTAGTGAGTCAGAATGTGACTTTCAATGATTTTAAAGTGACGATGGTCGATGTTGGACAAGGCGATTCATTTATCATTCAGGATTTGAAACATAGAAAGGTATTGATTATTGATACCGGTGGTCGATTTTATCAAGAAGAACCGCATATTAGATTGTCAGATCAAAATATTTTACCTTATTTGAAAGAGCAAGGTGTGAACAAGATAGATGTCTTGATGCTCAGTCATATCGATCTCGATCACTCCGGGGAGTTTGACCATATTCAGGCAAAGAAGAATATTTCCTATGTGCTGGCTAATACAAGAGATCCCGCATTTCGGGAATTTTGGGATTACGATGTGCCGTTAATTGATATGTATGGGAATCGTCAGTTTAAGCTTGGGAATATTGAAGTCATGATACTTTATCCGTTTGATGAAACAGTTGTAGCGGATTCAAATGATAGTTCGATAGTCGCGCTGATTCGGTTAGGTGATTTTCAGTTTTTATTTACAGGTGATGTGAGTACGGAGGTTGAGGCAGCGCTCATTAGAAAATATGATCTTAGAGGGATTGACATACTAAAGGTAGGACATCATGGTTCGTCGACATCGACATCGGAGCGATTTGTTGAAGCACTGGATCCGAGTTTGGGGTTAATCTCAGCAGGTGTAGATAATAGATATGGTCACCCGCATCCAGAAGTTGTGGATGTCTTGGACGGAGTTAAGATTCTCGGGACGTATGAAACAGGAATGGTGGAGTTGTTGATTCGGGGTAACCGTATGTGTATTGAAGGGAAGCTAATTGAGATAAACCAATGCGTGGTGAAATGATTTTTGTTGAGAGAAAAGTGTTCATCAGGAGTTGCTAAGATGCTGTGGTGAACACTCTGGATCAAAAAGTGTCACACAGAGAGTTAGAAAATGCTGTGTGTGACACCCTGGGTCAAAAAGTGTCACAGAGAGAGTCAGAAAAAGCTGTGTGTGACACCCTGGGGCAAAAAGTGTTCCCCAGCGCCTCGAAACTTGTTCTGGTGAACGCGAACCAGTCCATGGCGTTCACCACAGACTCAAAACGACACGTGTGGAACGCGCGCGACCAATTGGCGTTCACCACAGACTGAAAACGACACGTGTGGAACGCGAGAGACCAAATGGCGTTCACCACAGACTCAAAATGACACGTGTGGAACGCGCGCGACCAATCGGTGTTCACCACAGACTGAAAACGACACCTGTGGAACGCGCGCAGCTATAATTAGACAAACTCAACAAAACAAAAAGCCCAGACACTGGGCCTGGGCTTTTAAATAAAGACACTGTATAAAATTATCGTGAAACAATCTCAAAGATATGAGGAATTGCATAGATGACAGTCAATGCAAGAAAGCCTATAACAAATGCTTTTCCAGCATCGATAACGTCGTTGCTTTTAGACTGTTTATGTTGTTCGAACTTATTCATTAACATATCCCCCTGTATTCGTACTAAGTCATATTACTAATAAGTATATATAAAATCCCAGAAAAAAGCTATAATATATGTATAATTTATTTGGAGTGTTTCGATGAATTTACTACAATTGTTTTTTGGAACAAATATTAGACGTATAAATGAAAAATCTATTCAGCTTGCTACTGACTATGTAGATGAGATTGATGATTTCAATGTAATCAAGATGAATTTAAAGGAACATACGATTGAAGGACTCGTAGATGAAGCTCAAATTTTACCGATGTTTTCTGAGCGCAAAGTCATTATAGTCACAGATGCTTTTGTGTTCACTGGACAAAAGGTCCGTGCTGAGGTCAAACACAATATTGATTTGTTAATCGAATATATCGAAAATAAAAATGATGATACGCTAATTATCTTTGAAGTCTATGCTGAATCTTTAGACAAACGCAAGAAATTAACGAAGCTTATGTCGTCACTCGGTAAAGTAGATGAAGTTAAACCAATGAGTGAATATGAGTTAAAGACATTTGTAAAAGATACGCTGAGCAAAAATGATATACATATCACACCGGATGCAATCGATTCGTTCCTCGTCAAGACAGGTATAGAATACGAAACGGTTATCAATGAGCTGGACAAACTTGTCTTATATGCAGATGATCACATTGAACTGGATGATATTCGCGACGTCGTCAGCGCAAGTCTCGAGAGTAACGTATTTAAAGTGACGGATTTAATCCTGGCGAACAAGAAAGTCGAAGCAGTGCATCTCGTGAGACATCTTATACTTCAGAAGGAAGAACCGATAAAACTTCTCGCGCTAATCACACGTCAGTTTCGAATGATGTATCAAGTGAAGCTGTTATCGAGTAAAGGATTCGATCAAGATTATATCGCGCGTACGATAAAATCACACCCGTATCCTGTAAAATTGGCACTTGGACGCGTCCGTGGTGTGCATTTAGAAGGGTTACTTGCGAAAATTGTAAAGTGTCGTGATATCGATTATAAAATGAAGTCGAGCTATCTAGATAAACAATCTTTATTTGAGACATTTATTTTAGAAATATAAGTATACAAAAATAACCGATGGATTTGATAAACTATCAAACCCATCGGTTATTCAATAAATGAACTAATTATTTAGACATTAATTGAGATTTCATGCGTGACGCTTTGTTTCCATGAATTAAATTCTTTTTAACAGCTTTATCGATGTGCTTCACTGCAGTAGATGTTAATTCTACTCTGTTTTCAGCATTATCAGCTTTTGCAGTTTGAGCTTTCTTTACCGCTGTACGCATTTCATTTTTTTGTGAGATGTTTTGTACACGTGCTTTTTCGTTAGTTAACGCACGTTTTTTAGAAGATTTAATATTAGGCATAATTTCACCTCCAACAAGATTTACAACTTTTAATTGCAACAAAAAACATTTTACCAAACATAGATGTATTATGCAATCTAAAGATTTAAATCAATTGAAGGTTATTGTCAAAATTGTTATAATAACAACATTGCGAAAAAGAAAGTTGGTAGTGCAGTATGAATAACGAAGCACGTTTATATAGACAAGAACATATTAGAAATTTCTCTATCATTGCACACATCGACCATGGAAAGTCTACACTAGCAGACCGTATACTTGAAAATACACAGTCAGTAGCAACGCGTGAGATGAAAACGCAGCTGCTTGATTCTATGGATTTAGAGCGTGAGCGTGGTATTACAATTAAACTAAATGCTGTACAACTAAAATATACTGCGAACAATGGTGAAGATTATATCTTTCATTTAATCGACACGCCGGGTCACGTTGATTTTACATACGAAGTGTCTCGTTCACTCGCAGCGTGTGAGGGTGCAATTCTCGTTGTTGATGCAGCGCAGGGTATAGAAGCGCAGACGTTAGCGAACGTATATCTTGCACTCGATAACGACTTGGAACTTGTACCGGTCATCAACAAGATTGATTTACCAGCAGCAGACCCTGAACGTGTCTCACAGGAAGTAGAAGACATCATCGGGTTGCCGGCTGAAGATGCAATACAAGCATCTGCAAAGGCAAATATCGGTATTGAAGATATCTTAGAACGTATCGTAGAAGTTGTGCCGCCACCGATGGGGGACCCTGAAGCACCGCTTAAAGCACTGATTTTTGACTCTGTGTTTGACGCATACCGTGGCGTAATTTCATCAATAAGAATCATCGACGGTACAGTGAAAGCCGGAGACAAAATTAAAATGATGTCTACAGGCAAGACGTTTGAAGTTGCTGAGGTTGGAATTAACACGCCGAAACCGATGACCGTTGATGAACTTACGGTTGGAGATGTTGGTTTTATTACTGCATCGATAAAAAACGTCGGTGATTCAAGTGTGGGTGATACAATCACACATGCGGATAATCCTGCAGAAACACCGCTGCAGGGTTATAAAAAGATGAACCCAATGGTCTTCTGTGGTCTTTATCCGATTGATACTAATAAATATAATGATCTCAGAGAAGCATTAGAGAAACTGCAATTAAACGATTCTTCTTTAGAATATGAACCGGAAACGTCTCAAGCATTAGGTTTTGGTTATAGAACAGGTTTTCTAGGGTTACTTCATATGGAGATTATTCAAGAGAGAATCGAGAGGGAATTTGGTATTGAATTAATCGCGACTGCGCCTTCTGTAATTTATCAGGTGGACATGACAGATGGTGAAAAAATTATTGTTGATAATCCATCAAAAATGCCAGATCCACAAAAAATTGAACGCCTGCAGGAGCCATATGTGAGCGCGACGATTATGGTACCGAATGATTATGTTGGTGCTGTAATGGAGCTCTGTCAAAGACGCCGTGGTAATTTCTTAACGATGGATTATATGGATGATATCCGTGTCAACATTAAATACGAACTTCCTTTATCAGAAATAGTGTTTGATTTCTTTGACCAACTGAAGTCGAATACAAAAGGTTACGCATCATTTGATTATGAACTTATTGGCTATAAAGAAAGTCGATTAGTGAAGATGGATATTTTACTTAATAACGAAAAAGTCGATGCATTATCTATTATCGTCCATAGAGATTTTGCATACGATCGTGGCAAGGTTATCGTTGAGAAGCTAAAAACATTGATACCACGCCAACAGTTCGAGGTGCCGATTCAGGCAGCGATTGGTAACAAGATTGTCAGCCGAACGAACATTAAATCGATGGGTAAGAACGTTATAGCAAAATGTTACGGCGGAGATATATCGCGTAAGCGTAAGTTGTTAGAAAAACAAAAAGAAGGTAAGAAGAAAATGAAAGCAGTTGGAAGTGTTGAAATTCCACAAGAAGCTTTCCTGGCAGTACTAAAAATGGACGAAGATTAATTCCTGGGCTGAGACAGAGGTCATTTAGACTTGCTGTCCAGCCTATATTTTTTGGAGGTGATAGGTATGGCGGATAGTATATATTTACATATCCCGTTCTGTAACAGAATCTGTACGTATTGTGACTTTACAAAAGTCCTCATTGATAACCAGCCTGTAGATGAATATATAGATGCGCTTATTAAAGAGATGGACCGTGTGACGGAGTCTTCATTTGAGACGATATTTGTCGGTGGTGGAACGCCGACGGCCTTGAGCGTAGCGCAGTTAGATAAACTGCTCAGCGCAATTAACAGTAGATTTGAATGTACACATGAGTTTACATTTGAAGCAAACCCAGATGAGCTCACACGAGAAAAAATTGATGTCTTACTTGAACATGGGGTGAACCGTTTAAGTCTTGGCGTGCAATCATTTAATGATGAAATTCTCGAGATACTTGGACGTACGCATACAGTGCGCAATGTTGAAGATACAATTAACTACTTACAACGTATCGGTTTTGATAATTATTCTATTGATTTAATGTACAACTTGCCGAAAGAAACGGCCGCAGATATTGACACGAGTCTTGAATATGTCAGACGTTTTAAACCGAAGCACATCTCATGGTACTCACTCATTGTTGAGCCGCATACTGTGTTTTATAACTTGGCAAGGCAGGGAAAGTTAAACATTTCAAATCCTGTAGATGAAGCAGATATTTATAACCAAGTGATGTCAGGGTTAGAGGATCTTGGTTACAAACAATACGAAATCTCAAACTTTGCCCTCGATAACCATCACTCATCACACAACAAGACATATTGGTTGAACAATGAATATTACGGTCTTGGGGCGGGAAGTCATGGTTACGTAAAAGGCATGCGTACATCTAACATAAAACCTGTCAATCATTATATTGAATCGATAAACGCATATGGTCATGCGTATTTACACCAGCATGAAGTGACAGCAAAAGAGAGTATGGAAGAAAGTATGTTTCTCGGTCTCCGTTTAAATGAGGGTGTATCAAAAAGAGTGTTCTTAGATAAACATAACACGCCGATTGAAGATATATACGGCGCGGTAATAGAGTCATTAATCGCCCGTCAACTACTCGTTGATACCGGCACACATATTGCGCTAACACCGGACGGTCGGATGATCGGAAATGAAGTCTTTGCAGATTTTTTATTATAAAGTAAAAAAGTATATTCAAAGATGTTGACATTCTTTGACCTATTTGATAAATTTAATTTAGCACTCAGCACATAAGAGTGCTAAAGAGGTGGTTATGTGTTAACAAATAGGCAAGAGTTGGTACTCATGTCGATTGTTGATAATTTCTTAGATCATATGACGCCACTCAGTTCCAATTATCTTTTAGAAACATATAATTTAAATGTATCACCTGCGACAATAAGAAATGAAATGTCTAAACTTGAATCCTTGGGACTGCTAAAAAAGCCTCATACTTCTGCTGGTAGGATACCAACGCGTGAAGCGATTCGGTATTACGTCAGTAAGTTAAATCAAGATTTAGCACTTCAAAAAGCTGAAATCAATGAAGATGCGTCACTGCGAACGACAATGACTGAACTATTAAACGACAGCGAAAATACACAAGAGGTTGCAGCGTATATCAGTGGTATCACAAAACAGCTGACCCAAGTCTTTTTATTAAATAAAGATGCGGTCGTGCGTGGTTTATATATCACATATCTGACACCGAAACTTGTGCTCGCAATTATCGTCTTATCGTCAAAAAAAGTAATCAAAATTCCTGTTGAATGTAATATCGAACTCACATTTAATGATATTGAACAATACACAAACTACTTGAATCAAACAGTGATTAACAAACCGCTTAAGCGCTTGCCGAGTATGATTAACGAAATGAAGGTGCCTAAAGTATTATTTACTTTAAAGAATAACCTTTATATCGGAATTGAAAATCATTTGGCGACACTGTCACACTCAAGCGGGTTTGCTGGTTTTGACTATATCATTGAGAGTATGTCAACAGAGGCGAATACGCTTCAGGCATTGTATAGCGATATGCAAGATAAAGAGCTCGAGAAGCTCATTGATACCGATGACGATGGTGTGAACGTATATTTTGGTGAAGAAATTGATGAAAAATATCAGTCCATATCAGTGATAACAACAAACTTTTCATTCGACGAACACGCAGGTAACTTAATGATTATTGGACCTGAACTAATGAGTTATAAGAACATCATTAGACTGCTATACGATATTAATGATCAATCAGTCGAAAGGGGTAGCACACTTGGTTAAGAAAAAGAAAAAACAAGACGCTGAAGATGAAATCAAAGCCGAAGATTCACCCGATGAATCTACTGAAAATGAAGATGTGGTTGTCGTTGAAGCTGAGCCAGAAGAAGAGCTCAGTGAAACAGAACGACTTAAACTAGAAATTGAAAACTTAAAAAAGCAAGTTGCATCAGAAGAAAACAACTATTTAAAGATGCTTGCTGAGTTTGAAAACTTTAAGCGCAGAAACAAGCAGGAAGCAGATATGCGCAATAAATACAAAGAGCAGGCACTTGCTGAAGATCTATTATCAGTTATCGATAATCTGGAGCGCGCACTTTCAGTTGAAGATGATGAACAGGCATTCAGTTCATTGAAGAAAGGCGTAGACATGGTGTACAAGGCGTTTATCAAAGTATTTGAAAGTCATGATATTAAGCCGATAGAAAGTGTTGGCGCGTCATTTGATCCAAACGTACATCAAGCGGTAATGACTGAACAAGCTGACAATGTTGAATCAAATATTGTGATTGAAGAATTCCAAAAAGGCTATTTATTAAAAGATAGAGTAATTAGACCGAGCATGGTAAAGGTTAGCGAATAATATTTAAAATCGGAGGAATTTATAATGAGTAAGGTAATTGGTATTGACTTAGGAACAACAAACTCAGTAGTAGCAGTATTAGAAGGTGGAGAACCTAAAGTAATTGAAAACGCAGAAGGTAACAGAACGACACCTTCAGTTGTATCATTTAAAAACGATGAGCGTCAGGTTGGTGAGGTTGCAAAGCGCCAGGCAATCACGAACCCGAACACAATCATGTCTATTAAAAGACACATGGGTACAGACCATACAGAAAAAATTGATGATAAACAATATACACCACAAGAAATTTCAGCAATGATCTTGCAGAACTTAAAAGAAACTGCTGAGAAATATCTTGGTGAGAAAGTTTCTAAAGCAGTGGTAACTGTTCCGGCATACTTCAACGACTCTGAGCGTCAGGCAACAAAAGATGCGGGTCGTATTGCAGGACTTGAAGTTGAAAGAATTATTAACGAGCCAACTGCAGCTGCACTTGCATACGGTTTAGATAAACAGGAAAAAGATCAAAAAGTACTCGTATTTGACTTAGGTGGTGGTACGTTTGACGTATCGATCATGGAGCTTGGAGACGGTGTGTTTGAAGTGCTGTCGACTTCAGGTGACAACCGTCTAGGTGGAGATGACTTTGATGATGTGGTGATGGACTTCTTAGTTCAAGAGTTCAAAAAAGAGAACGGCATCGATTTATCAAAAGATAAAATGGCAATGCAGCGTATTAAAGATGCTGCAGAGAAAGCAAAAAAAGACTTATCAGGTGTAACTTCAACATCAATTTCACTGCCGTTTATCTCAGCAGGGGACGCTGGTCCATTACACTTAGAAACGACATTAACACGTGCTAAATTTGATGACTTAACTTCATCACTTGTAGAGAGAACAATGATTCCACTCCGCCAGGCAATCAAAGATGCTGACGTTGCTAAGAACGAAATCGATGAAGTTTTACTTGTCGGTGGTTCAACACGTATCCCAGCGGTTCAGGCTGCTGTTGAAAAAGAAACTGGCAAAGCACCGAACAGAAGTGTTAACCCGGATGAAGTTGTAGCAATGGGTGCAGCAGTTCAAGGTGGGGTTTTATCTGGAGATGTAAAAGACGTTGTATTACTTGACGTCACGCCATTATCACTTGGTATTGAAACGATGGGCGGCGTCTCAACAGTATTAATCGAGCGCAACACGACGATTCCAACGAGCAAGTCTCAAGTGTTCTCGACAGCTGCTGATAACCAGCCGGCAGTAGACATTCACGTCCTGCAGGGTGAGCGTTCAATGGCTGCAGATAACAAGACACTCGGAAGGTTCCAGTTAACTGACATTCCACCAGCACCGCGTGGTATTCCACAAATTGAAGTGACGTTTGATATCGATAAGAACGGTATTGTCAACGTAACTGCAACGGACAAAGGCACTGACAAAAAGCAAAAGATTACAATTGAAGCAACTTCAAACCTAACGGATGACGACATCGACAGAATGGTGAAAGATGCTGAAGCTAACGCTGAAGCAGATAAAGAGCGCCGCGAAGAAGTCGATTTAAGAAACGAAGCAGAACAGCTGACATTCCAAACAGATAAGACAATTGAAGATCTTGGCGATAAAGTTGATGAAGAAGAGAAAACAAAAGCAACTGAAGCGAAAGACGCTTTAAACGAAGCGTTAAAAGGTGACGATATCGACGCGATTAAAGAGAAAAAAGACGCGCTCGAAGAAGTCGTACAGGCAATGTCTGTAAAACTGTATGAACAGATGGCACAGGAGCAGCAAGCCGAGGCTGGCGACGCTGGTGCTGAAGGCAATGCAGGCGCGGACGACGATGTTGTCGATGCTGAGTATAAAGAAGTAGACGATTTAGATAACGAAGATAAGAAGTAATGATATGATAGGAGAATAGTCAAAGCCGAGTTTGGCTTTGGCTTTTCTTTTGAATGCGTGAATGCTGTAAACTGGAGGAATATCAATGGCAAAAAGAGACTATTATGACGTTTTAGGTGTAGAGAAATCAGCATCTAAAGACGAAATAAAGCGTGCATATAGAAAATTATCAAAAAAATACCATCCTGATATAAATAAAGAAGATGGTGCAGACGAAAAGTTTAAAGAAATAACAGAGGCTTATGAAGTACTCTTCGACGATCAAAAACGTTCGCAATATGATCAGTTTGGTCATGCAGGGATGAGTGGCGGTTTTGGTGGCGGCGGTTTTGGTGGCGGCGGGGGAGACTTCGGCGGATTTGAAGACATCTTCAGCTCATTCTTTGGTGGCGGCGGCAGACGCCGTGACCCGAATGCACCAATGAAAGGTGACGACCTTCAGTACACATTAACTATAGATTTTGAAGAAGCTGTCTTTGGTACAACAAAGACAATCAATATTAAAAAAGAAGTGTCATGTGATACATGTGACGGCTCCGGTGCGAAACCTGGGACATCCAAGAAGACATGTTCAATGTGTTCTGGTGCAGGACGCGTTGCCGTCGAGCAAAACACACCGTTTGGACGTGTACAAACACAAAGAACGTGTCCAACATGTCAGGGTAGCGGACAGGAAATCGAAGATCCATGTAACGTTTGTCATGGTAACGGTACTGTCACAGAAGATGTGAAAATTGAAGTCACTGTACCTGAAGGTGTGGATAACGGTCAGCAAGTTAGACTTCAAGGTAAAGGTGAACCAGGTGTCAACGGTGGACCGCCGGGAGACTTATACATTTCATTCCGCGTGAAGCCAGACAGTCGTTTCAAGCGTGATGGAGATGACATTCATTTTGAAATGCCAATTACATTCGCACAAGCGGCCCTCGGTGATGAAGTAAAAGTTCCAACGATTAACAACCAGGTTGTCTTAACAATTCCAGCAGGAACACAGACTGGTAAGACATTCAGACTTAAAGAACGCGGTGTGAAGAATGTGCATGGTTACGGTTATGGTGACCAGTATGTCAAAATTAAAGTTGTGACACCGACAAAACTCAGCGATGAAGAAACAGAAGTCTTTAGAAAACTCGCTGAGCTATCAGGTGATGATTTAGCAGAACAAAACCAGAACTTCTTCGATCGCACACGTCGTTTCTTTAAAGGAGACTAGTATGAACTGGACAGAAGTAATCATCGCAACAAAAGAAGAGAATGAGGATACATTTGCAGAATTTCTGAACTCAATTTCTAAAGGTATATCAGTCGAGCATGCATTAGATATTTTAAAGCAAAAAATAGATGATTTTGACGATAAGTATCGTTTAGATCCTAAAGATTATCCCGAGAGTGATATACAGATTAAGGTCTACTTTGACGAGACAATTGATGTGGATAGTAAACTTATGGAAATTCGTGAGTTTATTGAAGGTGCGGAGCTTGTTGATAAAGAACACATTAGCGTCCGCACAGGCACGCTCAGTGAGTCGTCGTGGGAAAATGAATGGAAGAAATACTTTCACGCATTTCGCGTATCAGACCATTTTGTGATTGTCCCGTATTGGGAGCTTGATGAATACGTTGAGACCCCAGGCGATCGCTTGATTAAAATCGAGCCGGGCATGGCTTTTGGAACCGGTGATCACCCGACAACATCGATGTGTTTGACGTTCATTGAATCAATTGTTGACGAGAGTCACAGCGTGATTGACGTTGGAACGGGCTCTGGGATTTTATCGATTGGTGCATATTTGATGGGTGCGACTGATATTACATCGACCGATATTGACGAGTTGTCATTGAAAGTTGCGCGTGAGAATTTTGCGTTGAATGACTGCGCGTTTGCAATAGAAGTTAAGACCGCTGACTTGTTGCGGGATGAGACACGAACGTACGACGTCGTTATCGCAAATATCCTTGCGCATATTGTGGACGCGATGATTGAAGATGCTTATAAGTGTTTGAATGCTGGCGGGCACTTTATCGCTTCTGGTATTGTGGCTGATAAGCGCGGTTATATTGAGACGCGTATGAAGGATGTCGGTTTTAATGTGGTACGCGTGCTTGAAGATAACGGCTGGGTGAGTATTCACGCCGTGAGGAGTGAGTAGATGCAGCGTTATTTTACGGGGTCTCGGTTGTCGCTTGGTGACGCGGTTCTGATGAATGCTGAGGACAGTCACCACATTCGTACGGTGATGCGCATGGGTGAGGGTGACAAAGTTGAGATTGTTGACTCTATGAGTGCGCTGTTTGTTGCTGAAATTGTCGCGCTTGATGAGGTCGTGCGCGTAAGGGTTGCCTCTAAGCTTGAGGGTCAGACAGAGCTCCCGGTTAAGACGACAATTATTGTGCCGTTGTTAAAGGGCGATAAGCTTGATTGGTTAATGCAAAAAGGAACAGAGCTCGGCGCACATGCGTTTCATTTGTATGATTCAGAGCGCGCCGTTGTTAAACTGGATGCTGGTAAACTTGAAAAGCGCATTGCTCGATTTGAGAAGATCGTGAAAGAAGCTGCCGAACAGTCAAAGCGATTGGTTGTGCCGGAGATTAAGCACGTCGGAAAAGTGAATGCGGTTAGTGCGCGTGGCTACGGCAAACTGATGATTGCTTATGAAGGTGCGGCGCTAGATGAATCTAAAGATTTAAGTCACGTTTTTGACGATAACTTGAGCGAAGTCGCCTGTATTTTCGGTCCCGAAGGCGGATTTTCGGTGCGCGAACTCGAATTGTTGAGCGAAGCGACGACAATTCGACTCGGCCCAAGAATTCTCCGCGCAGAAACAGCACCCTTGTATTTCTTAAGCGCAATATCATTTAAATACGATTGATCACCTGGGATAACAGATGTTGTTCTGGGTTTTTTTGTGGTTTGGGTCACTGTGGATTCACAGTGACTCAAACTAAAGTGTATTAGGTCACTGTCAGTTCACAGTGACCCAAATTAAGGTGTATTAGGTCACTGTCAGTTCACAGTGACCCAAACTAAGGTGTATTAGGTCACTGTCAGTTCACAGTGACCCAAACTAAGGTGTATTAGGTCACTGTCAGTTCACAGTGACCCAAACTAAGGTGTATTAGGTCAC
>JBGYPO010000123.1:0-17014 GCA_041838435.1 Aliicoccus sp.
AAATAAGTTAGGAATACCCCTCATGTAATAAGAATGAAAAACAACAGTTAGGTAATTTTTACCTATCTTCTATGTAAGTAACCACAATTAAAAAGATAATCCCTCAATGTTTCACTTTATCAGCGGCTGGGTATTTATAAACAAAGAGGTGATGATTATGTTTAAGGATAAAGAGTATCATGATCGTGCACACGAAGTTAAAGATGAATCATCTGCTATGTTTAATCATTCTGAAGACGCTGAAGGTTTTGTAAATGAAGAACAGCATAACGTAAGTAACAAGGATTTCAATAAATATAAAGAAGAAGTTTTAACTAAAGGTCACGACCTGATTAATAACAGAGTTGGTAAACAGTAGAATTACAGCCTTCATTATTCATGCCAAATAATGAGGGCTTTTTTATTTGGATAAAATTCTGATACAACACATTAAAAGAAATTCTTATACGCGCTTAGTTGTTTATGCTTGTAAATGAAATGTGTTAAAATATAATATTGTATAGGCAGATTGTTAAGAAAAATTTAGAGGTGTATTAATGAGCGCAGATATTTTAATTAAAACATTAATTGCTTTACTACCGTTATCCCCGGCAACATCGGATGAAGTAGAAAATCATTTGGAAGCTGAACATATGACAACTAACATTTATGCGGAGTATGAAGGTCCAACAATGGAAGAAGAAATTGAATCAGTAACCACACCATACCCGAACATAAGAAATGTAGAACCATTTAATGTCGAAGTTGGCGATGAGTTTGATCCACTTGAAGGTGTTTATGCCGTAGATTCAAATGATGGTGATGTCACAGACAATATTACGATTACTGAGGGTAGTGTGGATACTTCAGCACCAGGCACTTACTACTTAACCTATAGAGCTGAAGCCACAAACGGTGGTTGGTATAATATCACCCGTACGGTAACGGTCTCAGATCAACCGACGGATGAGTACCCAATCATTCCACCGACCGAAGCAGAGCTGCGAGGAGAAGTCGCCACGGAAGAAGAAACTGAAACAATTGATGATGAAGATTTAGAGACACAAGATGCTACAGGTGAAGTAGAATTCGTTGGTGTATCAGACATGACGATTTCAATCGGACAAGATTTTGATCCATTTGAAGGCGTGACAGTGTTTGATGCTGACGGCACACAAATACCAAACAATAGAGTCTATACAACAGGTAACGTTAACAACGAAGAAGCTGGAGACTATACAATTGGTTATTCTGCATTTGATGCAGATGGAAATGTATCAGCAACAGCACGTGTAATCACAGTTCAATAAAAGCTCTGCAAACAAAAAAACCCCGACATTTTAAAGTGTCGGGGTTTTTCGTGTTTAAGTGCCGCAATATGTCATGTGCCCCATTTCAACATGTCGCTCTGGGCGCATTTTTAAATACGCATCATGCTCCGAGTGATATGGGTTTCGCACAGCTTCTAACAACTCATTATACAAATCATAATCATCATGTTTTGTCGCATTAAATAATGCTTCTTCAACAATATGGTTCCGTGGAATCACATACGGATTTGCACTTTGCATGACATCCTCAGCATCGTCAATACCTTTAATTCTTTCCTTATAACGCTCGCGCCATGCCTCACTTAACCCGTCAAGAGAGTCTACATTACCTTCAGTGAACGCACTAAACGTTGTTGTGTAATCCATTTCCGCTTCAACCATCTCACTGAGTAAATCAGTAATCAGTTCACCATCAGACTCTATGAGCTCGCTTAGACCAATTTTTTGCCCCATCTCTGTAAACCAATAATCATTATAAAGATGTGCATAACTCTCGAGTATACTTTCTAAGCGCTCAAGCACCTCTGCTTCTTCTAAACCAGAAGTTGCTGTTATCAACTCGATAAAAGTCTCAGCAAAACGCGTCAAATTCCACTGCATAATACTCGGTTGGTTACCAAACTGGTACCGTCCATTCATATCAATCGAACTGTAAACAGTTTCCGGGTGATACGTATCCATAAACGCACAGGGACCATAATCAATCGTTTCACCTGCAATCGAGACATTATCCGTATTCATAACACCATGGATAAAACCAATCGCTTGCCAACCAGCCATTAGACCAGCTTGTCTATCGACAACCGCTTCGATGAAATCAAAATAACGGTCTTCACCTTGGATATGTGGATAGTGACGTTCAATCGTATAATCTGCTAATTTTTGCAGATTATCATCGCCACTTCTTACGGCATATTCAAATGTACCAATTCGTATATGACTTCGAGCAACCCGCGTCAGGACACCTGCGGGTTTTATCTCTTCACGAATAATTTTTGCAGGCGTCTCAACAACTGCTAAACTACGTGTCGTTTTGATACCTAAATGATGCATCGCTTCACTGATTAAAAACTCACGCAGTGCAGCATCAAGTGGTAACTTGCCATCACCCACTTTTGAAAAAGCCGTTCGACCGGAACCTTTTAGCTGGATATCTACCCGGCGATCATTCGCAACATGCTCACCAAGTAAAATAGCTCTCCCATCACCGAGCATCGTAAATTGACCAAATTGATGGCCTGCGTAAGGCAGGGCAACCATGGCTGCATCATCTAAAATTGTATTACCAACATAAATGTCAGGGTCTTTATCTGTGATGTTAAGTTCATCGGCAAGTTTGTCGTTAAACATTATAAGTTTAGGATTTTTGGTCGGTACGACATTTTCTTTCGAATAAAAATCGTCACCTAAACTGAGTATTGTGTTATCAAAGTTAAGCATTGTCATCACCTCAAAAAAATAAATGGTGACTATTGAGTCACCATTTATGTGTATTGTTCTATATTATCATGGTTTTCTTCTGAAGAATAAGAAGAATGCTCCAAGACCTGCAAGGACTAATGCAATTAAACCATAACCTGCATACGCTAAACCAGTTGCCGGCAGTATGTTATTATCATCATCACCTTGAACAGTGCCTTCAACTACTTCATCCTCATCATCTGTAGGTTCTACAACAGGTGTGTCATCAGTTTCTTCACCTTCAACGCCCTCACCGTCACCATCAGTTCCCTCATCAGGTAAAGTACCATCTACGTCGGCATCAGCATCAGCGTCGGCATCAGCATCAGCGTCGGCATCGGCATCAGCATCCGCGTCTGCATCTGCATCTGCATCCGCGTCAGCGTCAGCATCGGCATCAGCATCTGCATCAGCATCTGAATCCGCGTCAGCATCGGCATCTGCGTCAGCATCTGAATCCGCGTCAGCATCTGCATCAGCATCTGAATCCGCGTCAGCATCGGCATCTGCGTCAGCATCTGAATCCGCGTCAGCATCTGCGTCGGCATCAGCATCGGCATCTGCATCAGCATCGGCATCTGCATCGGCATCTGCGTCAGCATCAGCGTCTCCATCGCCTTCTTCATCTACAGTACCGCCGTCACCAATCGTTCCACCAATATCATCGTCTTCGTCAGTGCCTGTCTCGTCTCCCTCGTCCTCGCCCACATCAGTATCATCACCTTCACCTGTATCAGTGCCAGGGTCTGTACCGTTATCAGCTTCACCGTCATCTACACCGCCATCACCTTCATCAGGCGTCGTTCCATCTGTAATGAAATAATGTGTAAAGATCACGTATGATCTTTCCCCAACTGTGAATGCATAAGCACCTATACCGACCTCAGTGTTTTCAGGACGCATGATTAATTCGTAATGTTCTGTACTGCGCTCCCAAAAACTCATAGGACGTAATGCAACCTCACCTAAATTCGGCATTGTAAAGTTCTCATCATTTGATGCTACAAATGCAATGTTCTCTCCAAATCCTGAATATTCTTGAATTTCACCTGTAAGATATTGAGTTTGTTCATAAATAGAACCAAGTCCGGGCTTGTCATGTGCAAAATAGTTGTTTACTGCCATGTCTAAAGATTTCAAATAAGCCATTTCAGATAACTCAGTGTTTAAAGTTAATTGAGACAAACCCTGAGCCGTACGCCATTCATTGATGACATCCAATTGGTCTTGCTGGAATAGTATTGCTGTATTTAAACGTTCTTGCGGAATAAGCTCTCTTACTTCTGGATTATTAATATCAGTATGTAATTCAGTATCATATACACCAATCTCACGACTTAAATCAAAACGGTCTTCTTCAGGGCCTGGGTCATTCGGCTGTGCTGTTGATTCATCACTCTCATCCTGTGCCGTAACACCAAAAGTTTCTTCGTCTTCTGTACCGTCTTCCATGCCATCTTCTGTTTCATTTTCAACATTTTCAATATTATCATCATTTTCATCGCCATTGTCGTCTTGCGCATATACATCACCAACAAATACTGAAGCAACTAATGTACCGCTTAGTATTGATAGTAACGAGGCTTTTTTAAGGTTCATAAATATTTCTCCCTTGCTTTTAATGTCATGCATATAATTATTTATTGATTAAACGTATACACGTCTTCCCGGTATTCATATAGTTCTGAAACTGTCACGAATTCAAATTCATCGTGATCCAAATTATCCATTAAGTTTACTACAGCTTGTGGCGTTGCGTCCACTATATCGTGCATCAGTATGAGTGAACCATCCTGTACGGATGTCATGACAGTATTCGTAATCAGATCTGAATTACGTGTCTGCCAATCCAGTGTGTCAATATTCCACATCACTTCTTGTATACCTACCGTATCTCTCACATATTGGTTTGATGCACCGTATGGAGGTCTAAAGGCACGCGGCCATGTGCCGGTATGTGCTTGTATCAGGGACTGGGTATGACCAATTTCATAGCGCAGCCCTTCATCACTCAATTTTGTCATCTCCGGATGACTATATGTATGGTTTGCAATTTCATGCCCTTCATCTACAATACGCTTTGCAATGTCAGGATATTCTTCGACCATTTGACCAAGTACAAAAAACGTTGCTTTTACATCGTGTTCTGCAAGCGCGTCTAATATTAACTCAGTGGATCCAGGCACCGGTCCATCATCAAATGTGAGTGCGACAAGCTTTTTATCTGTATTGACATCTCTAGGAATATAAAACGTATCATATATGCTCGGTACGGCAGAGCCCGCATACTCATCTGCAAGCGCCCATTCATCTGAGATATCACCAAACATCTCAACACATTCATCTGTCATAAGCTGAGAAATATATTGATAATCCACTGTGACAGAAGGCGTCCCCGCTTCGATTCCACCCACTTCCAACGTATCAAACTGAAATACCAAACCTTTTTTAGATGGATATACTTTGTCTATTGCGCTATCCGACTTGACGATTGAGCGTGCAAGCGCAGTCTTATTTAAATGAGGTGCATTATCACGATCTTCATATAATGCCTGCATGACATAATGATGATAAAGTTCACGCGCTTCTTTAGAATCATCAAACATATCTTCAAACGATAAGAGTGCCCCGTCATACTCTATAAACGTTTGTAAATACGTGCGGTCAGCGTTAGTGTTTTTAATCTCTGCACGCTGTTTATAAATTGTTACGGTGTCATTTAACACTTCTGTTTCAAAACTTACTTCAAGTGCGCTTGTTCTCTCTTGATTTTCGATTACGGCACGCTTGAATGTTTCCTCGACACCTTCAAGTTTTTTATGTAAAGAAGTTTTCACTTCATTCGAACTTGAGTTTGGAAGTTCAATATTAATTATGTAATCATCAGTTTCTTCAATGATTGAAATATAAGTAGACCCATCTTCATTTGTCTTCACAGATTCATGACGTGTCGCTATTTCTTCATTTTTTGGTGTTGCAGATAAACTGGACGAAGATTCGCTCGAGACCTCATAGTTCCCCTGTATTTCAAGTGCTGTGTCATCATCTGCATTACATCCAGATAATACTAAGGACGTTAAAGTAAGGAATGACAACGAGATTACTTTTTTCATTAAACAACCCATCCAATCTCTTTGATAAACTATATACTACTACGAAATCCATTAATAATAAAGGAATTATGCGTAGATTACTATAACACTTTTTAAAGGCGAGACTTATAAAATATTGTTAGAAATAACAAAATAAGATATGATAAATGAGACTTTAGTGGAGAATTAGAAAGTGGGAATAACCTTGAGCATATTTAAAAAACTTATTGCACTTATTTTATTTATATCAATTATGAACGTTGGATGGGGAGCGGTAGTAGCAGAAAATAATGGAGATGGGAATAGTAATACAGTTCAGGCCGAAGATGATGTAGATCCAGCACCAACGCCTGATCCTGAACCAACACCAGATCCGACACCTGAGCCAACGCCGGAGCCGGAGCCGGAGCCGACACCTGAACCGACACCTGAACCAACGCCTGAGCCAACACCTGAGCCAACACCTGAGCCAACTCCAACACCTCAACCAACCCCTACTCCACAGGAGCCTGAAACACCTGAGGAAGAGGAAGAAGAACCCGAGGTTGAAGAAGTTATCGAAGAGGTGCCTGTTGTGAACGAGCGCATGCTGTATCTTTATCAGCGTATGGGAAATATTGTTGGTACAACGGTGAATGATGGCCGCCCTACTAATACTCAGTTAACTCGTATTAATGAGGCTGCAAATGAAGCCGTAGAAGAAGTTACTGAAGAAGATGAAGAAGATGAAGAAGTCGTTGAAGAAGATACTGAAACAGAAGAAAATATGGAAGACGAAGAAGTCGTTGAAGAAGATACTGAAACAGAATCCGATGAATCTTTAACTGAAGAAGAAGATATTGAAGAAACTGAAGTAGACGAAGAAGAAACAGAAATTGTAGAAGAAGACGCAGAGGACGCGACTGAAGAGGTTGTTGAAGTTCAAGAACCAGCTGAACCGGAAGTGACTGACACTGATGAAAACACTGCCACTTCAGATGAAGAACTGGAAGATGTGGAGTCATTTAATGAAATTCTCCCATCAACAACAAGTGCATATCGTCCGTTCGTCTATCTAACAATTGGCACCTTCGCATTACTCGGAATTCTAGCGTTCGTATACTTACTGATTAGAAACCGTTCAATATAAAATAAAAACGTATGAAACTCATCAACTATCGATAAGTTTTCATACGTTTTTTTGTTACTATAGAGAATCTGTTAGCGCATTTACTTCCCGCGCAGTACACCTAGACTCTGTACTCCAAATGCACGATAATCATCTACAAGTGCACGGAGCGCATTATTGTTATTTTTCTTTGCATCAACGACAGGTATAACTACCTCTGCCATATTAAAGATATTTCCATATTTCATAAATGACCCATGCTCAGGACCTACCATAATTATCACATCATAAAACTCTTTGAGCGGTACGAGTTTTTCTTTCATGCCTGAAGATAGCATCAAATTAATAAAAGCACGATCTTCATATTCTTCTATTACTGTAAAATCGAGTCCAGGATATTGTGAATGGAATATTGCTTCACTTAAATAACCTTTCTCTTCTAATGCATCAATAAATTCTTTGCTCTCATCATGTGACTGGAAGAATGACTCAATATATTCACTCGTTTGATAGTCCAAGTTTAAAATTAATACTTTCTTATCAACTGATTGTAACAACTTCGCTAAATGCACTGCTGCGTATGCCACCTTGTCACGCTGGTTGACTGATGTGAGTAACACAGTATCAATGTCTTCTTTTTCTACAGCTGTTTGTAATACAAGAGACGCATCGAACAAATCAACAATCGTTTGGTCATTCACCGGCCTTAACCCTGGATTTTCTGTTGCCATTTTGTACGCCTCCTTTAAAATGTTCCTATTGTTTTCTCATTTAAATATTCTTCAATATCTTCTTTCGTGCGGATATTCGTATTGCGTGTTGATAATGCAAGTCCAACAATTAGACCAATCATCATCATCGATAAAATAACGATGAACTTCGTTAAATAACCGCCATTAAAGTACACTACGATACCATGTCCATCACTAAAATCATCCGCCTCAGCTATCAGTAAGCGCTGAACGTCATTCCGTATACTGCTTATATCATCTTGTGGCACTTCATGCATAAGCAGATGAACATACTCAGTCTCTCCATATCTAACAACCTCAACTGCCTTATGACCGTAATCTTGGTTCACAGAATCATTGAGTGCGATGTTGATTTCAGCTATTGTTTCATATTCAAGTCCATTCACTTCATAAAACTCTTCGTATGAATGTGAATGACTTGGCACTAATATGTTAAAGACGACCGCTAACACACCAAAAAGTAACATCCATATTAAGATGTTCAATAAATTTTTCTTTAAAAAATACATATATGTACTCCTTATCCCATACTTATAATTGCATTATACATTAACTCGTTAAAAATTTATCGAGTTTATGGATATTTTTCGACCATAGAAATTCTTCTTCTAATAACTGTTTCATATTATTCTTATAATGTTCTTCAAGTGATGGATTATCATACAACTCTTTAATTGCCGCGACAATCTCTGATGCACTTCCCGTTTCAATTGCGATACCTACATCATACTTATGTATCAGCTCATTCGCATAACCCCCGATATTCGAGGCAACTACTGTATTACATCCAATACCATCAATGATTTTCCCCGGTAAGACATTCATAAATACATCTTCTGTTTTTAAGAGTGAGAGTTGAACATTATGTCGCTTAATCTCTTCAAGTGCTTCTGCACGACTACATTCCTCAAACACAGTGACATACTGAAAATCACTTTTATTTACAAAATCACGGAATGTATGAGAATGCACACCATAACCGATTACATTGAACCTAATTTTGGCTCCTTCAAGTAATTGCGCCACTTCTTTTAGCTGCTCTAAATTTTGTGCGAAACCTAGATTCCCCGTGTAAAGCACTCTGAAATCTGTTGGTTTTTCAACAGTCTCTATCTCTTTATCAGTTAGTGCATTTGGCAGATAAAAAATATTAGATTCAGGTGCGCGTTCTAAAATATGTTCCCTGAATCCTTCGTTATTAATCACAATTTTATCGGCACGGCGATACATCATTTTCTCAAGAAATTGTAGTGGTTTATAGATCCAATTGATGTTGATCCTATCGATTTTACTCACACTATCAGGCCATAAGTCCCGAACTTCCAAGATGCGTTTTAAACCTTTAATTTTTGTTTGCGCAAGCAGCGTGACCCAGGCCAGAAAGATGTTCGGTGAAGTGACATAAAGCACATCATATTTATGTTGATTACGCATTAAAAAATGCCTGACTTTCATGCTCAACTCAATATAATATAACAACCTGACAAACATCGATTTACTCTGCTTATCAAGTCGCATGGGAATGCGTAAAATATCGTTGCTGTTATTAATCTCAGGCGTGTCCCAATACTTAGAATCAAGATATATTTTCTCATTCGGATATGTCGGTGTGGTTGTTAAGACTTCCACATCATGTAGTTTTGAGAGGTATGTATATAAGTTTTTAATCCGGTTGGCACCTGATCCTATCTCCGGATAAAAGTTTTGCGAAATAACTAGAATTTTCATAATATTCAACTTTCCATTGCTTTAAGTAATTCTCTAAATTATACGATATTTAGTTCATATTTCCAATTTATGTACAGAATTTATGTCTATTATTACAACCAGATTACAGTTGTTTTATATTCCCGATATATTGATGCAACTTGTTCAGTTAGTGGCTATACTTACTAAGAGAAAAATTTTTGGAGGGGCGTTTTCATGAATTATAAAAACAAGTTTCTAGTGCCAACGATATTGTCTACGACAGCACTTTTAACAATTCATAATACTGCAACCGCAGACGAGTACGAGAACAACGATGAAGATACAGAAAACATACATAATATCGACGAAAACCAAGTCGAAGCTGTTGAACAAGCCCAAGGTGAAGTAGCTGACGAAGAGATCAGTGAAGAATTAATTCATGCAGAAGACGTCATTGAAGTAGTTGAAGAAAATTCAGATGATGCTTTTGTAACATATATTGAGGAAGAACTTGCTGAAACAGATGTTGAAGTTGAGGAAGTTTTTGAAGATGATTTAGACGGCCTACTCGAGCCCGTTGATGTGGACCTACTTGGTGACGACGTCACAGTTGAAGTGACTGAAGACGACTCTGAGAATGTTGAAGAATTATCTGTCACAGATGAAGACTTAACATATGACGAAACTTTAGTTGAAGAAGTACTTGAAAACGAAACAGTTGTTGACGAGGTAACTGAAGAAGTTACGGAAGACACTGTAGATGAAGTGCTTGAAGACGAAACAGTTGTTGACGAGGTCAATGAAGAAGTTGCGGAAGACGCTGTAGAAGAAGTGCTTGAAGACGAAACAGTTGTTGACGAAGTCACTGAAGAAGTTGCGGAAGACGCTGTAGAAGAAGTGCTTGAAGACGAAACAGTTGTTGACGAAGTCACTGATGAAGTTGCGGAAGATACTGTGGAAGAAGTGCTTGAAGACGAAACAGTTGTTGACGAAGTAACTAAAGAAGTTGCGGAAGATACTGTAGAAGAAGACACAGTAACTATTTCTGAAGAAGAGTTAGCTGCTATTGAAACTGTTGTTGAGTCTTTAACTGAAGATGAGAAAGCACTTATCTTAGAAGCAGAAGCGGATACGCTTGAAGTGGATGAAGCATTTTATCAGGATGTTGCTGCAATGTTAAGCGTTCATGATGAAGACTTGGCTGCAGAAATCTACACATGGGGTAAGAGCAGCAAAACATCATTAAGCAACGCAATTTCAGATATCAATCGTTATATTGACCGCAATAATTTTAATGCGCCTAACGTAACGTTCAACCATATCGCGCACTTCCCTGAGTATGAATATCAAGATGGTAAAGGTAAGCCAGACGGAATTGTTATTCATGATGTTGGTAACCCAACTTCGACAATCCATGACGAAATCGCATATATGTCACGTAACTGGCAAAATGCTTTCGTTCACGCATTCGTCGATAAAGATCACATCATCGAGATCGCTGATACAGACAACTTAGCTTGGGGTGCAGGTCGTTATTCAAACCAACGCCACATCCAAATCGAGCTCGTGCACCATGACAACGCACATGACTTTGCAAAATCGATTAACAACTATGCAGACTATGTCGCAAACTTACTTTATAAATATAAATTACCTGCTACTAATGCAGACTCAAGCAATGGTGAAGGAACTATCTGGTCTCACGAAGGTGTATCGCACATCTTAGGTGGTACAGCATCTCCAGATCCCCATCAGTACTTCGCAAAATTTGGTTATACATATAATGAGTTTGTTGGTTTAATTGGTAACAAATATGATGACTTATACCATGACCGTGTTGCACCTTCTTTAAAGCTACATGTTGAACAAGGTACAACAAGTAAAGTTGGTACAGTAAACCCAGGTAACCGTGGTGTTTATCAGTCTGTGTCTGATGTTAGAACTTCAAATGCATCACAGTACACAGGTGGTACATACACAATTAACCGCACTGCTGTATATAACTATGATACGTATTATTTACTTGAGAATGATAACGGAATCATCGGCTGGATGCACGAAGCAGACGTTAACGTCCAAAATCGTGATTCAAATGTTGGTGTAGAAGCACCGGCTCCAAAGCCTGAGACTTCACCGAAACCAACGCCTAAACCAACACCAACACCAGTACCTACACCTGAACCAGAAACATCACCAGTTGTTAACACAAGTGTAGAAACAATTGATTCTAAACCAGTACGTGTAATTGACGGTACGGCTAAAGTATTTAGTAGCGTGTATTCAAATACTGATAACTTTACATCAGCTTCACCGCATGTTGGACAAACACTGTATGCGAAAGAAACTATTACTCGCAATAATGTCCAGTACTATGGTGTGTCACGCTCTGAGAATGGTCCACGTATCGGATGGATGAAAGTTGAAGAGTTAAATGATTACAAACAAGCTGTAATACCAACACCACCTACTCCGAGTGCACCTGAATCAACAGGACACAAAGATGAGGTTAAATTATCAAACAATACTCGTATTCTTGGTAGTGTATTTAATCAAAACAATTACATTTCAGGAAATACATTTGCTAAAGATAACCTCTTTGCAAATGAAACTTACACACATAACAATGTAAGATATTACGGTGTTTCTAAATCAATCAATGGCGCACGTCTTGGTTGGGTAAATGCAAACCAGTTAAACTTCATTAACGCATCGGTTGCACCAGCACCTAAACCAGAAGTTTCTAAGCCGGCACCTAAACCGACACCAACGCCTAAACCAACACCGACGCCTAAACCATCAGTTCCTGAAACGACAGGTCACAAGGATGAAGTGAAGTTAAATTCAAACGTACGTATTTTATCTAGCGTATTTAATCAAAACAGTTCTATCGCAGGTAACGTATTTTCTAAAGACAACTTATTTGCGAACGAAACTTATACACATAACAACGTAAAATATTATGGTGTATCTAAATCAGAAAATGGCGCACGCCTTGGATGGGTTAAAGCGAGTGACTTAGCATTTGTTAACAACACGCCTGCACCTAAGCCGGCACCTGCACCTAAACCAGAAACAAAACGTCCTAACACGAATGTTTCAGCTGTTAATCCATCTTCAGTGAACATCAATGGAAATAATGTAAGATTATATTCTAGCGTTTACTCAGGTTCATCGATATCAGCTAACCCATTTGTATCGAGCAATTTATTTGCAACTGAAACAGTTACTTATAATAACGTCAAATACTATGGTGTTTCACGTTCACAAAGCGGTGTACGTGTAGGATGGGTTCGTGAGCAAGACTTGAAGTTCCCAACAAACACTGTTGTTACACCACCGACTGGATCAGGGACTGAGGTTTCACAACCATCACTTGGATCAAATGCAGTTCGCGTTGGTAACAATGTAAACATTTACTACAGCGTGTTCTCGAACAATGCGATGTCGAGTCGTCCATTCTCGAGCGCTATGCTTTACACAAGCGAAACATTTAAGCACAACAATGTGACTTACTATAGTGTGTCTCGCACTAAAAGTGGCGCACGTTTAGGTTGGGTTCGTGAGAGTGACCTGCGTTTTGTATCAGTTGGCAGTGAAGACGCAGCGGCACCTTCACCTGAGTTAACACCACCTAAGCAGGATATTGGTTTTGTAGGAGAAGCGGCTGTATACACAGATAAAAATATTAACTTCTCGTTAAATCAGATGTTAAACACACAATTATCATCACCATGGAAGCCACAGTTTAACTATGGTAACGGTTGGAGAAATGCAACAGCAGCTGAAGTTGAGAAATATTTAAATCCTAATAATTACAATTCAGATGCATTACGCTACTCATTCTTAGAGCTCGATAAAGCACAAGATATTGATCCTGATGCGTTGAACAATGGTTTACTCGTATCAAAGGGTACTTTATCGAACCAAGGTCAAACATTCGCTCAAGCAGCGAAACAACACGGTGTGAATGAAGTTTACTTAATCTCACACGCTTTACTAGAGACAGGTCACGGTACAAGCCGACTTGCGAGTGGAGTTACACTGGATGCGAACGGTAACTTAAGCAACAACGGTAAAACATACTACAACATGTTTGGTATTCAGGCAGTGGACCACAATGCATTGCTTGGTGGTGCACGTCACGCTCAGAAAATGGGCTGGGATACACCAGAAAAAGCAATCATTGGTGGAGCAGAGTTTATCTCTAAAGGTTACTTAGAGCGTGGGCAGAACACATTGTATTCAATGCGTTGGAACCCTGAAAACCCTGGTTCACACCAGTATGCAACAGATGTAACTTGGGCTAGTAAAAAAGCTGAGATGATGAATAGATATTATCAACAGCTTGGCTTAGATGGTAAATACTTCTCAAGATATAACTTGAAATAATTGAATATGATTAGCGTTTAAGATTTAGTTACAAATAGAGCGCGCGGATAACTTTGCAATTAAAGTCATCCGCGCGTTTTTGTTTGTGTAAGATTTTTTTGTTGTGGCAGTTTATGATTCTAGACTTTTTTATCAGCGAGAAGCGACAGTTAGAAGATTACCCATCTATCTTCTGATTGAGAAGCGACAGTTAGAAGATCACCCGTCTATCTTCTGATTGTGAAACGACAGCTAGAAGATTACCCCTCTATCTTCTGAATGAGAAACGACAGTTAGAAGATTACCTGACTATCTTCTGAATGAGAAAAGTTTGTAGCTGAGAATATTAAATATGTGCGGCAGCTCATCATTTTCTTGTCTGTCGCACACTAAACCACAAAAAATGTGCGGCAGCTCATCATTTTCTTGTCTGTCGCACACTAAACCACGAAATATGTGCGGCAGCTCATCATTTTCTAGTCTGTCGCACACTAAACCGAAAAAAATGTGCGACAGCTCTAGATTTCAGCAGCTGTCGCACATATTGTTAATCTCAATCAAAAAACTCCTGATAAATCTTCAATAACTTACCTTCTTCTTTCGACCAGTTATAGATATGCTTCGCACGTATACAATTTTTCACGAATTTGGCATGGAGGTGTGGATCATTCACAAGTTGATTCACAGCATAAGCTATTTTTAGCGGTGATGATGTATCAGTCACTATACCGACTTCAGCCTCTTTAATTACTCGTTTAATCTCGGGTAAATCAGAACCAATTACAGGTATATGCATCATGATGTACTCGAATAATTTGTTACTCGAGGCTGTATAATGGTTCATGTTTACATTCTGCAGTACTTGAAAACCAAGATATGCTTCTTTTGTATATGACAATAATTCTTCTAATGGCACGCGCCCGATAAAACGCACTCGGGAGCTTAAATTTAGTTCTCTAACTTTTATTTCAAGCGATTCTCTTAAATTACCATCCCCGACAAATAAGAGCACACCCTTATCAATATATTGCAGCGCTTCAATAAGTTGTTCTAATCCTCTACCCTTTTGAAGTCCGCCTTGGTATAACAATATTTTCTCATCTGACGCAATATTGTGTAAATGTCTAACATCAATATCCGGCACGTGATTCACATCAATAAACTCTGAATAGTTATATAAAGGTACCGCTGGTCTGTTATACATTTCTTCAAACACTTCGGCACGTGTGACATTTTCTACAATAACTGCATCAGCAAACGGTACATGGGATTGTTCCCAGAGCTTAGCCACCTCAGGATCATAACCTGTTCTTTCAGTCTGCACTTCATGTGAATCATATATGAGAGGTCGTCTGCGACCGAATCTGGATGTCACAATACCTTGAAATAATGTGTTTAAATCATGCGCGTGCACGACGTCTGGATTATGTTTAACTCCAGCAGCGATCATGCGTAAACTGCGCACTACTTTTAATAAGTTTCTCTGCACAGAACGATTTCTTAGCACTTGAAGTAACCCAACAACCTTTACGATGAACCAAAGTGCAGTCTTAAAAGAACGTCGCAAATGACGCATAAATCTCAAGATAATTACAGCACTTGAAATTCCGGCTATTAATTTCTTGTTTTTTCGGAAAATATCCCATGTGACGGGATACATTCTCACACGTTCAACCTGCATATTCGGACCAAGCATTGCTTTTTTAGGAAGCGTTGGTGTTTTCGGGTTATATATTGCAACGATTTTCACATTATAACCGTGACGTGCGAGTACCTTTGCTTCTCGCATCACGCGTGCATCGTTCGTAAAATGATTCCATACATACATTGTTACTCTCTTCATAATCTTACCTCTCAGCGAATGAATCATATAATTCAAGAAGTCGAAGCTGCTCAACTTCCCAGTTATACTTACGTTTCGCTGTATTCATCTTAGTTTTAAATGTATCTCGTAAATCTTTATCATTGATAAGTGTCTCTAACGCATTAATCAATGCCTGTTTGTCACTTGGTGGTATTGTTAACCCAATTCCCTCACCCACAACAACGCGCTCAATCTCAGGCAAACTCGACGCAATTACAGGCACTTCTGCCATTATATATTCAAACAGCTTATTAGAGGATGCTGAATAATGATTAAAATTCGTGTTCTCTAAAAATTGAATGCCGATATCGGCAGATTTTGTATAGCTTCTTAATGTTTGATAAGGTACTCTGTCGATAAAGAACACTGTATTATTTAAATGTAATTCATCCCTTAAAGCCACCATATTTTCTCTTTCTTTTCCGTCACCTATCATAATGAGCGCCGCACCCTTAACTTCTGAAAATGCTTCAATTAAAAGATGAAGCCCACGCCCGCTCTGTATCCCGCCCTGATAAAGTACTATCACTTGATCGTTAGAAATATCGAACATCTCTCTAAAATCAATCACTTGTACTTCTTCGATATTATAGAGTTCAGAATAATTATGAATAGATACTGGACGCGTGTTATACAGATCTTCGTGATAGTCAGCACGTGTCTCATTTTCTACGATAACTTTATCGACGAAGCGTAAAAGAAATCCCTCAACACGTTTTACAAGATTCGCACGATAATGTGTGCGGCTTGTTTGTACCTCGTGTGAATCATATATCAGCACTTTCTTATTCAATCTGAATTTTGCACTCACTACGCCTTGAATCAGAGTATTCAAATCATGCGCATGATAAATATCAGATGCACGCATCCACCCCACCAACATCATCCGCAGCATCAGCCATATATTCGGCAGGTGCTTGTCGAGAATAGATTGATTATATTTTTTTGTAAACGTGCGTCTTATTGGCCTCAACACCGTCATGCCCTTCACCGGTCGCTCAATGCGTGGCAGATGAGTTTCATCCATATCACGCTTAGCGATAATAACGACACTATAACCATTATCGACAAGTGTCTTAGCCTCACGATAAACACGTGCATCATTTATAAAGTTGTTCCATACATACATTGTTACTGTTTTCATTCGCGTCACCTAATGTTTTTTATAATCTTATTCTACATAAGAAATGAAAACATTTCATTTTTATCTTCGAATTGTGTTAAGATATCAGTAATTTATGTAGGTTAAGAGGGTTCTTTAATGTTAAAGAAAATATTACTCGGTGGATTTCTCCTCCTCTCATTGATTGTATCTATTGCAGTCATTTATTTTGTAATGATGTTTAACTTATTTGATGACAGACTTTCAG
>JBGYPO010000124.1:0-11347 GCA_041838435.1 Aliicoccus sp.
TATGGTTTATCTGCATCAGTCGTTGCTCTGGGTCTTGCTGTAACAACAGCTGCTTCATTTCAGTCAGTAAGTGCTGAAGATGAAGAAATCGAAACGTTAACATTAGGTTTTATTCCATCGAGTGACGCGGGTGAAATTGCGACAACTGCTGAGCCTCTTGCAGAATATTTATCTGAAGAGTTAGGTGTTGAAGTAATTGCTGAAGTTATGGTTGACTACACAGGTTTAATCGAGGCAATGAGAACTCAACAAGTAGATATCGGGTTCCTAGCACCATTCTCATTTGTTCAAGGTGAAGAAAGAGCAGGGGTTGAAGTTATCTTAAAGTCAGTACGTTACGGTTCTGAGTCATATGTTGCTCAGTATGTGACACATGTTGATTCCGGTATAGATTCACTTGAAGACCTTGTTGAAACTGAAGGATTAGTCTGGGCTTATCCAGATGTATTATCAACTTCAGGTTACTTATTCCCGGCAGCACAGTTAACAGATTTAGGTGTTGAAGATTTAGACAGCCACTTCGATCAAATCGCAGTGGGTGGACATGATAACGCAATTATCCAAGTATATGACGGCCAGGCAGATTTTGCGACAACATTTGATGATGCAAGAGAAGAAGTTGAAGATGATTTGGAAGATGTTATGGATCAGTTGCAGGTAATTGGTACAACTGAGGATATTCCAAACGATACAATTTCTGTACGTTCTGAATTATCTGATGAGTGGAAAGAAAAAATTACTGAAGCGTTCTTAGCAATTAACGATAACGAAGAAGTCTTAGCAGTTATGAATGAGATTTATAACTGGGACGGTTTAGCTGAAGCAACATCTGAAGACTACGATGTCGTTCGTGAAGTATTCGCTATGTTCGAAGATGATTTAACAGAAGACGAAGATGACGACGAAGAAGACGAAGACGATGTTGAAGATGAAGAGGACGACGAAGAGGACGAAGAGTAACATCTTGTCCAATCAAACTTATTAATCTGTAAATATAGGGATGGGTGAGGACACCCTCCCTTTTTCTATATTAATATACATATCATTTTGGAGCGTGGAAAATGTGATTGAATTTAAAGATGTATCCCTTGTCTATCCCAACGGCTTCCAGGGCTTAAAAAATATCAATTTAAAAATTGAGAAGGGTGAGTTTGTCGTCATTGTTGGCATGAGTGGTGCGGGTAAATCAACGTTGATTCGCAGCATTAATCGAATGGTTCAACCAACAAGTGGTCAACTCATCGTGAATGATCAGGACATTACAAAGTTAAAGGACCGCCAATTAAGAAAATTGAGAACGAATGTAGGCATGATCTTCCAAAGTTACAACATTGTTAAGCGCATGAGTGTCCTGCGTAATGTACTTGCTGGTCGTCTAGGTCATACGGGGACGTTGCGCAGTATACTTGGATTCTTTCCACAACACGACTTACAACTTGCGATGCGTAACTTAGAGCGTGTTGGTATCGATTCAAAAGCTTATCAACGTGCAAGTAACCTCTCTGGTGGTCAACAGCAACGAATTAGTATCGCGCGCGTATTAACACAGGAGCCATCAGTTATTTTAGCAGATGAGCCGGTCGCAAGTTTAGATCCACCAACGTCACACAAAGTCATGAAGGACTTAAAGAAAGTTTCTAAAGAAGATGGTTTAACGACGATAGTAAACTTACACTTCATCGATATGGCGATGGAATATGCGGACCGTATTATTGGTTTACGTGATGGCGAGCTTGTATTTGATGGCCCTATTTCTGAAGTGACACCTGAAACGTTTGTAGAAATCTATGGACGACCAATTAAAGAAGATGACTTGCTTGGTAAGGATGATGAGCCAGAGGAGGTTGATTTAGAAGATGTCATACAATAAGTCCACGAACGATGGTAAAAAAAGTTCTGGACGCATCTCTCTGACATCAACAGGATTTAAAGTGAAGATAATGCTCATCATTGCGGTTGTGGCAATATTGTATATATTAGCCGTGATTGAGACGGATGCGAATCCACTTCGCGTTATCAATGGATTTGAGCATATTTGGAACTTTGTCAAAGATGATTTATTCCCACCGAACTTAGATTACTTCGCACGCGTGTGGGAACCACTACTTGAAACGTGGAACATTGCTATCTTTGGTACGACTTTTGGTGCGGTTCTTGCTTTACCTGTCTCATTTTTAGCGGCAGGTAATGTGAATACGAATAAGTTTCTTTATAGAATCTTTAGATTTCTATTTAATATTATTCGTACAGTACCGGAAATCATTCTAGCAGTGTTATTCGTTGCATTAGTCGGGATTGGAGATGTGTCAGGTATACTCGCTCTGACGGTACTCACGATAGGTATTGTTGGTAAGTTACTCAGCGAATCAATCGAATCAATTGATCCTGGTCCGATTGAGGCAATTCAAGCATCGGGTGGTAATAAATTACAAGTGATTCGATATGCTGTAATTCCACAAGTGCTGCCTCAGTATGTGTCATATACATTATACTCGTTAGAAATTAACGTTAAAGCATCTGTTATTTTAGGTTTTGTCGGTGCAGGTGGTATTGGTATAATTTTACGTCAGCAACTCGCAATGTTTAACTATGACCGTGTTGCGACAATTATTTTGACGATCTTTATCGTTGTCACAATTATAGACTTCATCAGTAATAGGTTAAGGGAGCGACTTGAATAATGAAAAACGAAGAAAAAGTAAGAATCAGTCAATTATTTAGTCGCAAAAAGAAAATGTATACGATTGCTATCTTAGCAATTCTTGCTTTCGTTTATATTGTCGCATTACTCTCGACACCTTTTACTGTGCGTAGTTCATCAGTATCAACGCTTGAGACATTGCGTCGAATATTTATAGAGCCGCTCATTAACTCAGATTACTATAGCGGTTACTTAGATTTAGTTGGATTGATGATTGAAACAATTGCAATCGCATATGCGGGTGTCACTGTCGCAACGATTATCGCAGTTCCAGTTGGTTTCCTAGCTGCGAGAAACCTGCTTGGACCAATGTCATATATAGCAAAAGCACTATTAAATGCGATTCGGGCGATACCAGAACTTATCTTTGCAATTATCTTTGTTGCATCTGTTGGTATTGGACCGTACGCTGGGGTACTCGCAATAAGTATCAACTCAGTCGGGATGATCGGTAAGCTTTATGCAGAAGTAATTGAGTCTATCGATGAAGAACCGCTAGAGGCAATACGTGCTTCAGGCGGTAACAGAATTCAAGTGATTTGGTACGGTGTATTGCCACAAGTCCTGCCTGAATTCGTTTCGTACTCGCTGTACAGATTCGAGATAGATGTTCGTGCATCAACCGTGCTTGGTATTGTCGGAGCAGGTGGTATCGGTGCGCCGCTTATCTTAGCAACATGGCAGCGTAACTGGGAACAAGTCGGGATGATTTTAATTGTAGTTGTCGTATTCGTAAGTATTATCGATATATTATCTGGTCAAATCAGAAAACGCCTTACTTAAACAATTTCAAACGTGTTATATTGAGAATATCATGATTAATGGAGAATCATTATGAAGATATTCTCTTTATTTTTGGCTTATAACATAGCCTTTGCACAATTTTTATATCAAAGTAATAAACGGATCGTTGTAACTAAACGAGAAATAGAATTAGAACGACTGCCTAAAGAATTTGATGGTTTCACAATCGCGCATGTGTCTGACTATCACAATGCTTTTTTTGGTGTTCGTGCACGTAATTTGCTTAAGAAGATAAAAAACATCGATGCTGATGTGATATTTTTTACAGGTGACCTTATTGACCGCAGAACACCCAATTTAAGACGTGCGAGAATGTTTATTAAACGCTTGAGTCAAATAGGACCTGTCTACTTTGTAACGGGTAACCATGAGATTAACTACAAAGGCTTCGGTAAATTATACGACGTAATTGGTGCCTCAAGTTTTAGAAATATTTCTATGCATGACACGACGCTTGAGCGCAATGGCGCACGTATTCATCTGCTTGGCATGAACGATGTGTGGTTCTATAGTGAAACAGAATCGATGGAAATGTATCATAATTTTCATGCGCAATTAACAAAGAAAGTTAATGAAGCGCCCGGATTTAAAATTTTACTCTCCCACAGACCAGAGCTGCTCAGCATGTACCATGAACATGATATTGACCTCGTGTTCTCAGGGCATGCACACGGCGGTCAATTTAGAGTGCCGATTATTAAAGGTTTGTACGCACCACACCAAGGGGTTTTGCCAAAGTACACTGAGGGTGTATACAAAAAGGGACGTACACAGCTACATGTCAGCAGAGGACTCGGGAACAGCCGTTTTCCTTACCGGCTATTCAACCATCCGGAAATTATTAAAGTCACGTTACGAAAAGAATAAATCTATAAGAGGTGAGCGCATGTTACAACGCATCTTTTTATTTGCGTTTATATTAACGATATCACTCAGTGTCACGTCGCATGCAGCAGAAGTTGAAACGGATCAATTAATCATCAGTGAGTATGTGCACTTGCCTGGTAATAACGGCGGAGACAAAGCGCTCGAGCTATACAATGGTACGAATGAAACGATTGATTTATCAGAGTATCGCATTGTGTTGTATGTAAATGGAGCAAATATTGGGGATAGTAAGAATGTAAAGCGTGAACCTCTATTTGGTGAACTTGGCCCTGGTGAAACATTTATATTGGTTAACCAAAATGCGCAAGATGCATTGTTAATTGAACCATATAAAACGAGCACACTTCCGACATTCAATGGTGATGATGCTGTCGTTTTAATGCATGATGGTGAGATTATAGACCGCTTCGGAGAGATAGGGCTTGGCGAAGTTTTCTCAGGCGGTTCAACTGGACCTGAAGTGTGGAGTCGGAAGCTTGAAGTCACGACAGGTGACCCGAATGCTGAAGCGCCATTTGATATATATGAAGAGTGGACATATCAAGGTGAAGCACACACACTCGGTGAACATGGTGGCGGCAGTGTCTTGAATGATGATACTGGCACTTTATCAATCACAGAAGCACGAGCAGTAAGCGATGCTTTTGTTACAACCGAAGGCGTTGTCACAGCGCGACACAATAACACATTACATATAGAAGACGGTGCGGCAGCAATCGCGATATTCAGACAATCTCAATTGTCAAACGTATCGATTGGAGATAAAATAACGGTCTCAGGCACACGTGCGGACTACGGGAATTTAAAACAAATCACAGGCCCTACGTTAATTGCAATTAACGGAACGGAAGAAGTCGTGCCAACAGTAATAGATGCTTCTGCGAACTTTTACGATTATGAATCGCAGCTTGTATCAATTGAAGATGTTTATCTTAATCCCGCTTCTAGTGCTGGGGCTGACGCAACGAACCATCCAGTAGAAGGTTATAATCTCGTGGTGCGCGATGAGAACACAGCTTTTGATTTAGAAGTCGGCAAGCGCTACTCAACTATTACAGGTACGCTCATTGTGTACAACGACACGTGGCAGTTGTTACCGAGAACATCAGATGATGTGGCTGGTGACGTGAATCAAGCGCATACCCCAAAATCGAATGTTTTTCCGTCACGTGTGGCACTCGGTACAACGATTGAACTCTCGAGTGAGAGCGCAGATGCTGAAATATATTATACGATCAATGGTTCAGTGCCAACAACGAATGATTATCATTTCACTGAACCAATTGTATTAGACGAACCAGGTTCTGTCACAATTACCGCAATCGCTTTATCAGAGACGCTTGAGGCGAGCCAGGTCGCGCAGTGGACGTATGATGTGAATGATGGGGAGTACATATTCATTCATGAAGTACAAGGTGAGCGGCATATTTCACCGTTTGAAGGGGCACATGTGAGTGATGTCTACGGTATCGTGACATTTTATTATCAGGATAGAGGAAATCATTACTTTCATCTGCAGACACCGGATGAATTAACCGATGAAAACCCGAATACGTCTGAAGGTATTATTGTCTTCTCTGCAAGCGAACATCCGCTCGTTGAAGTTGGTGACGAGGTGATGGTTGCAGGAGAAGTGCAAGAATTTTATATCGATGGTTTTGACGACAGACGTCGCACAGACTTACCAGTCACACAAATTAACGCACGAGAGACTGTCGGTGGTGAAATTGTTGTGATGTCTCGTGGTAATGTCTTGCCAGCACCGATTGTTATAGATGATGAAGATATTCCGGTTGAAATCGCATCACCTGAGCATTTTACCGATGGTTTAGAAGATATGTATTTTGATCGAGATGCCTATGCAATAGATTTTTGGGAGTCGATTGAAGGCATGCGTGTACAGATTAATGATGCTTATGCTGTCAGTCCACAAATGCACGGTGATGTGATTACAGTGATTAAAAATGACCATATTAATACAGATAATGGTGGTGTATTGCTGACTGAAGAAGGCCCAATGTCGAGTCTTGTACATTTTAGAATGTTTGATAACAGAAAAGCGAGAGACTTTCCGGTTAAGACAGGGGACATGTTTGAGGGTCCGTTAATTGGACATGTCAGTTATGCATATCAACATTACAAATTAAATATTGATCTTGAAGAGATGCAGGAAGCGTTTGTTGACGGTGATACTGAGCCTGAGGTGACGAGTATAGAGCCAGCGGCAGATCAACTGACAATCGCAAGCTATAATTTGGAGAACTTCTCAGCCTCAGATGAGCAAACTTCTGATGATAAGGCTGAAAAACTCGCACGAGCGTTTGTCGATGATATGAAAGCACCAGATATAATCGGCGTGACAGAAGTACAAGATGCAGATGGACCGGTCGACAGTGGTGACCCTTCGGCAGCTGCATCATATGCACGACTCGTTGAAACAATTGCCGAGTACGGTGGGCCTAAGTATGAATTTGTTCATATTGATCCTGTTGACAGAGCTGACGGTGGACAGCCTGGTGCGAATATTCAAACCGGTTTCCTATATAATCCAGAGCGTGTCACATTTAATGATAACGTGCCACATGGTACAGCGCTTGATGCTGTCAGCTATCAGAATGGACAACTCACGTTGAACCCTGGGCGTATCAATCCCGAAACGGAGATTTTGAATTCCACACGCAAACCACTCGTCGCACAGTTCAACTTCCAAGGTGAAGATGTGTTAGTAATTGTAAACCATTGGAATTCAAAACTCGGAGACGAACCGTATTGGGGACAAGTGCAACCCGTTGACACAGGCAGTGAAGATAAAAGAATTGGTATCTCTTTACTGGTTCAAGACTTTGTGCGTGAAGTGATGCGTAATAACCCAGAGGCTAATATTGTTTCTGTCGGAGATTTTAATGCATTCCAATGGGAAGAATCATTGCTCATTCAAGAAGACGCGTATTTCACAAATATGATTCATGAGATACCAGAGTCTGAGCGTTACTCATACATTTATAATGGGAGTTCTCAAGTGTTAGATCACATCTATGTGTCGAACCATCTTGTAGATAGGGCGACGATTGACATCGTCAAGATTAATACAGACTTTACAGACATGCATGGCCGCGCGAGTGACCATGACCCTGTGATGATTCAGATTGATTTTTCTGACTAAGTGTATGATTATTCTCTAAACTTCGTCTGATTCTAAAATTTACAGCCATGTAATTTGCTAATCGTGACACTGAGGATTGCTCATAGTCCCGAGAGAGCCTTTCCCGAGACCATGAGCATTCTTCATAGTCCCAAGAGAGCCATATTCTAATCGGGACTCTGTGCAACCCACAAGGTCCCGTATAATCACATATCCAATAAATCATTACCAAGTTTAATCATAGAAGGGATTGATGGCATGACTAAAGTATTATTAACAGGAGATAGTATCATCGCACGACCTTTCTTAAGCGAACAAAAGAATAATCCGTTAACGGAGCTAATCCAGAGCACGCCTTTTTCATTTACTAATTTAGAAGTTCTTCCTATAGATTTTAAAGGTCATCATGCAGCACGCAGTGATGGCGCGCATTTTGCCGCACCGAGAGCAGTCCTCAGTGATCTAAAAGCGGCAGGGTTTAACATGTTCAGCTGCGCAAATAATCATATGCTGGACTACGGCGAAACGGGTCTTAAGGAACTGATAAAAGAACTAGAGGCACAAAATGCACACTACAGCGGTATCGGCTCAACACTCGGTGAAGCATCAGCGCCAGTTTATGTAGACATAGATGACACTGTCGTCGCGTTAATATCATGCGCATCAACAGTGTTTCCCGAAACGACTGCAGGCACAAGCAACGATTTCACTAAAGGTCGTTATGGTGTCAATCCGATGCGTTTTGATTTGGAGTATCACCTGGATGATGAAAGTTTTCGTCATATGTCGCAGATTTTTATCTCGCTCGGACTTGATCAAATGATGAAGCAATCTCAAGATTTAGGATTTGTCAGTCGAGCGTTTGAATCAAATGATGATGTACTCTACTTTAATGATTTTAACCATCGTGTTCAGGGCGGCATCAATGCTAAATTTGTGAACAGTGGTGTGAACGAAGTTAAAACTTTTGTAAATAAAAAAGATATGGCACGTCAAATCGAGTGGATACAAGAAGCGAAAACACGCTCTGACATCTGTATTGTGAGTCTTCATGCGCACGAAAGTAAATATGAGCGACAGTTCCCTGCAGATTTCATCAAAGATTTTGCGAAGCAGGCGATTGAGAATGGTGCAGATGTAGTCGTATGCCACGGCCCGCATCTTCTGCGCGGTATTGAGATGTATGAGGGCAAGCCGATATTTTATAGTTTAGGGAATTTTATCGGTATGAATGATCTTGTTAAAGTTTTGCCTGAAGGAAGTTATGAGCGCTTCGGAATAGATAGTGCTTTGCTGCCGAGTAAAGTGTTTGATTTACGAAGTGCGGGTGGAACGAAAGGTTTCCCTGGTGTCGATGATTTTTGGATTACTATTGTGCCGGTGATTGAATATGAGGACGGTGGGATTAAGCAAATTTCACTGTACCCAGTGCGATTGAAAAATGAAAAGCGTGTCGCACATCGTGGCAAACCATATTTGGTAGAAGGTAATGAAGCGAGACATATTATTGAGCATGTGAAGAGTTTGTCTGAGGAATTCGGTACGAAGGTTCTAATGCGTGGAAATGTTGGAATTGTAGTTTTGTAGTCTAAAAATATTTAAAGCCCCGAGTTAGCATGAAAATAACTTGGGGATTTTTATATTGTAAAATTTAATTAAAAATCATATCTGGTTCCTGTCCTTTTTCAATCTCAAAACTATCGACAAGATACTCTTTTAAGGCATCCCAATCAATGTCGGCACCGATACCGGGCGCATCAGTAACTTTAACAACACCATCTGTTGCAACGACTGCTGGGTCGATAATGTCTTTATGCCAGTAGCGATTGGATGAGGAGGTATCACCAGGTAACGTGAAGTTGCTGAGTGTTGTAATCGCAATGTTATGAAGTCGGCCAACACCAGACTCAAGCATTCCACCGCACCACATCGGAATTCCAGCTTCCTCTGCAAGTGCATGAATCTTCAGTGACTCACTAATCCCACCGACGCGTCCTATTTTTAAATTAATAATTTCGCAGGACTTTAATTCAATCGCATCTTGTGCAGCTTTCAATGAATCGATACTTTCATCTAAGCAAATCGGTGTACGCATTTCTTTTTGCAGCTTGCTGTGGTCAAGCAAATCATTTACAGCAAGCGGTTGCTCTATCATCATTAAATTAAATTGATCCATCTGTTTTAGTACTTCGATATCACGAAGCGTATACGCCGCATTTGCATCTGCCATAAGCGGAATATCAGGGTGGGTCTCACGAATTTTTCTTAGCAGCTCGATGTCGCGTCCGGGTTTTATCTTCACCTTGATGCGTTTATAACCTTCAGCAATTTTCTCAGAAACTTTATCGACTACAGACGCATCAGTATCTTCAAGACCTAAAGATACACCCACTTCAACGGATGTCTTTATCCCGCCGAGCATCTTGTAGAGGGGTTGACCATGCTGCTTTGCATATAAATCCCAGACAGCACCTTCTAAACCAGACTTCGCCATATTGTTACCTTTAAATACGTTTAAAACTTCAGACACATCGTCCGGATGTTTTATCTCAGCATTTAAAGTGAACGGGATAAAATACTTCCTCAGCGCAAGCAGCGAGGAATCTAAAAATTCTTCTGTATATAGTGGATCTTCTAGAGAGACACACTCGCCATATCCGACAAGGCCTGTCGAATCTTTTGCTGCAATTATTGTGATATGTCGTACGTTTTGGGTACCAAAACTTGTGGAAAACGGATGGACTAAATCCATATGTAACCGATAAACCGCAACCGATTGTAATTGCATAGTATGACCTCCAAAAAAAGACACCTACAAGAGATGTCTAATTGTTTATAAATTGATTGGTATGTCTTTCTCGCGCTGTAAATCTCTGTACATTAAGTACAGTACCACAACTGACGGAATACCAAACAGTAACACGTTTGCTAACGAGATAAGCCCAGCGATGAGCTTGTTTCCTTTGAAATAAACTGAAAAAAGACCGAAAAAGACAACTGATTCTAGTAATAGATAGCTAATGGCAATGTCACCGACACTGAGACCCATCAACCAGACGACAACACCAATGAGTGCCATAATCAAACCGATATTCGTTGCCTTATATTTACCTTTTTCCAAGAGTTCGCCATCCCAAGCTTGACCAGCAACATAAAACGAGCCAAACGGAATGAAACTAACGACAGGATTATCAAGATTCATATGTTGTCCAATTCTATAAAGTAAATAGTTTTGAATTAAATACCTTACGAGGCCGAAGAACAAAACGAATAGTAGCACTACAAGACCAAGAGCTAATATACCAAAGAAAAATTCCATTTATCTTCCCCCTTATCATATTTAATTATATCAAATACGAATGATATTATCTTTTATGAAGGTGTGAGATGGTGAAATATTATTGCTAGCCCGTCCATTAGCTACAACTCTATTGAAAAATGTCGAGTTGTGGCTAAACAGGTGCCAAATCGCTACAACTGCTCCTAAAAACATCGAGTTGTGGCTAAATGGGTGCCAAATCGCTACAACTGCTTCCAAAAACATCGAGTTGTGGCTAACCCGCTAGTAAATCGCTACAACTGCTTCCAAAATCATCGAGTTGTGGCTAACCCGCTATTAAATCGCTACAACAGCTCCTAAAAACATCGAGTTGTGGCTAATCAACATCCTTAACCGAATAAAACCAAAAAACAGACTCACCCGAAGATGAGTCTGCCATTTTACATACCTCTATTTCTTCTATAACGTCGATTGATTTTACCTGCACTGCGATACGCATCGTACACACAGATCACCCATACGATTGGTATAA
>JBGYPO010000125.1:0-6774 GCA_041838435.1 Aliicoccus sp.
TAAGCGTTCATAAAAGTACACATAAATTAAATAACGTTCGTAAAGTATTTTCACACATTTACGAACGTTATTTTTGATTGTTTTTAGTTGTTTTGAAAGCATCCGTGAAAGTGTACTTTTAAGAACGAATAAATTATTTATCACAATAAAGTTCACTTACGATATCGTAATTTCTTTCAGCTTTATTTCAGAAAATTCTTTCTATGTCGAGAAAAACTTATACAAATTTATTATTATTCAAACGTCTGCTTGAATAAAGAAAAACAAGATGTTATGCTATATTCAAACAAATATTTGAATGATGAGGTGTATGTATGAATAAGAAAGAAACATGTGAAGTTTTTTGTTATGACGAAGAAAAGGTTAACCGGATGCAAGAGAATTTACAAACTGTAGATATTGCCGGTATATCACAGATGCTTAAGGCTATTGCCGATGTGAATAGGGCAAAAATCACCTATTCCTTATGCAAGGAAGAGGAATTATGCGTCTGTGATATCGCAAATATACTCGGTGTGACTGTAGCAAATGCATCTCATCATTTACGCACGCTCTACAAAGAAGGCATCGTTACATTCAGGAAAGAAGGGAAACTCGCGTTCTATTCACTGGAAGATCAGCATATTAAAGAAATCATGACGATTGCATTAATACATAGGAAAGAAGTGATAACCAATGTCTGAAGGGATTGCAGAGCTGACTGAAGAAGAAAAAAAAGTTTACCGTGTTCAGGGGTTTTCCTGTGCGAACTGTGCAGGGAAATTTGAGCGCAATGTGAAGAAACTACCTGAAGTTCAAGATGCGAAGGTGAATTTTGGCGCATCAAAAATTTCTGTATATGGTTCTGCAACGGTTGAGGAACTGGAAGAAGCAGGGGCGTTTGAAAACCTCAAAGTGGTGCCTGAGAAATCCCGGGAAGAAAGTGGACAAGACAAAAAAGAAAAGGAAGTAACCATTCCATTTTATAAAAAGCACAGCACTCTGCTCTATTCGCTACTGTTTATCGCTTTTGGCTTCATTTCAATGTTGGTGAATGGTGATGACAATATTCTTACACCACTGCTGTTCATCACTTCCATGATTGTCGGAGGGGCTTCAATGCTGAAAACGGGTCTCCAGAATTTAGTCCGGTTTGAATTTGATATGCGAACCCTGATGACAGTCGCAGTGATTGGCGGTGTCATCATCGGAGAATGGGCCGAGGTCGCCATTGTTGTCATCTTGTTTGCCATCAGCGAAGCGTTGGAGCGTTTCTCGATGGATCGAGCAAGGCAATCCATCAGTTCATTGATGAATATTGCTCCTAAAGAGGCACTTGTCAGACGCAACGGACAGGAAATGACAGTGCACGTCAATGATATTGCTGTGGGCGATATCATGATTGTTAAGCCTGGACAGAAAATTGCTATGGACGGCGTAATTGTCAATGGCTACTCTGCAATCAACCAGGCAGCAATCACAGGTGAATCAGTGCCGGTTGAAAAATCGATCGATGATGAAGTATTTGCAGGGACACTGAACGAAGAAGGCTTACTGGAAGTTAAAATCACTAAATTGGTTGAAGATACGACCATTGCCAAAATCATTCATCTGGTGGAAGAAGCACAAGGTGAGCGTGCTCCTGCCCAGGCATTCGTTGATAAATTTGCAAAATATTATACGCCTGCCATTATGGGTGTCGCAGTGCTGGTTGCGATTGTACCCCCGTTATTTTTCGGTGCGAGCTGGTCCACTTGGGTGTATCAAGGGTTAGCGGTTCTCGTTGTAGGTTGTCCATGTGCATTGGTAATTTCCACGCCGATAGCGATTGTTTCGGCAATCGGAAATGCTGCCAAGAAGGGAGTCCTTATAAAAGGCGGGGTCTACCTCGAAGAAATGGGTGGATTAAAGGCCATTGCATTTGATAAGACCGGCACACTCACAAAAGGCGTCCCGGTTGTAACTGATTATCGTTTAATCGACAATGCAATTGATGAAAAGGAAATGCTGGCAGTCATCACAGCATTGGAAGATCGTTCTCAGCATCCATTGGCATCCGCGATTATAAAGAAGGCAGACGGTTATAACCTTCCTTATTCTGATATCTTTGTCGAAGACTTTTCTTCTATTACAGGCAAGGGGATACGGGGCAAAATCAATAATGAAATGTATTACGTTGGCAGTCCGGCATTATTTGAAGAGATGGAGGCAGCTAATTTCAATGATGCAATTAAAAGTGATGTCAAAACACTTCAAGAACAAGGTAAGACCGTTATGGTTGCAGGAACGAAAAATACAGTTCAGGCAATCATTGCAGTCGCGGATGAAGTCCGCGAATCAAGTAAAGCGGTAATCCAGAAGCTGCATCAGGCAGGCATCGAAAAAACAGTCATGCTTACGGGAGATAATCATAGTACTGCCCGTGCGATTGGTTCACATGTCGGTGTCACAGATATTCAATCTGAATTACTCCCGCAGGATAAACTAGACGTAATCAAGCAACTAAAAACTGATTATCGTCATGTAGGCATGGTCGGCGATGGGGTCAATGACGCCCCAGCGCTGGCAGCTTCCACCGTTGGTATCGCTATGGGTGGCGCCGGTACAGATACCGCTCTTGAAACAGCGGATGTCGCTTTAATGGGCGATGACCTGAGGAAACTGCCCTTTACCATCAAACTTAGCCGTAAAACATTGAACATCATCAAAGCGAATATCGCTTTTGCCATTGGAATCAAACTGATTGCTCTATTGTTGGTCATCCCAGGATGGCTGACACTATGGATTGCGATTCTCTCGGACATGGGTGCCACTTTAGTGGTGGCCTTGAATGGTTTGAGGCTTATGCGTGTGAAGGAAGATGAATTAAGCTTGGGTTCTTCCCAGATAAATAAAAGTACTGATGTCGAAATATTGGAGTTGGAAAAATGATTATAACGGCATTTACAGCTGCTGCCATCTATGTAGCGACAGGAATCGACTATCTCGTCATATTGATTCTTCTGTTTTCGCAAATCAAAAAGAGTAATCAAATAAAACATATCTGGATTGGACAATATATTGGGACAGTCATTATTATACTCGCGAGTCTTCTGGTGTCATTGGGCGTTGCTAATCTAGTTCCCCAACAATGGATGATCGGACTGCTTGGACTGCTGCCGCTTTACCTGGGTATAAAAATATGGATTCAAGGTGAAGAAGACGAAGATGAAGGCAACATTCTCTCCCTTTTCTCTTCAGGCAGATTCAATCAATTATTCATAACGGTCACTTTCATTGTACTGGCTTCCAGTGCGGATGATTTCGCTATCTATATACCGTACTTTACGACTTTAAATATGATGGAAATCATTATTGCCGTCATTGTTTTCATGATCATGGTTGGTGTTCTATGTCTAATCAGCTATCGATTGGCTTCCTTGAATTTTGTTTCAGATAAAATCGAAAAATATGAACGTTGGATCGTTCCAATCGTCTTTATAGGATTAGGAATTTATATCCTATTTGAAAATGGCACATTCAACGCTCTGTTCTCATTCCTATTTTAATAGAAAATTTTATAAGCCGATATCTCTCTTTTAATGTGAGATATCGGCTTAATTTTAGTGCAAAATATCACTTAAATAAGTGCAAAATAAAGTCAAAAGTCACAAGTAGGTTAGGTCATGATTACTGCCAACCATATGTACCACCTCTGCCAACTTTCTTACCACTAAATGACAAGGAATGTACCAACTAATGCCACTTTGTTTACCACTGCCTCCGATATAATTAATGCGCACACCAAAGGGTGTGACATTTTATATCGGAGGTATTTTTATGATTCATTATCGAAAGATACTAGAATTGTGGGCTGAAGGAATCAGTCTAAGAGGCATTGCCACCAGTACCAATCACTCACGACAAAAAGTGACAGAGATTATTCAATTGGCTGAGAGGAAAGGCATAGGCGTTCCGTTAGACGAAATAATGACAGATGTTTGGATTGAGGAGTTCCTATATCCTGAGAAGACACTTGAAGCATCTGGGCGGCAACCGTTGGATTTTGAATATATACATCAGGAATTGGCAAAACCGAATGTAACACTTTCACTACTCCATTATGAGTATGAATCTAAATGTCGGACGAATCAGAAAATACCGTATTCATATCGTAGCTTTGTCAGACACTATAGTAAGTATGCAGATAAACATAAAGCGACGATGCGTATTCGTAGAAAACCGGGTGAAATCATGGAGGTGGATTGGGCGGGATCCACTGCTTTTATCTATGACCGCGATACAGGAGAAAAAATAAAAGCATATGTATTTGTCGCTACTCTGCCGTGCAGTCAGCTGTCTTATGCGGAAGCCAGCTTATCAATGGATTTACAGTCATGGATTCGACTTCACAATCATGCGTATGCTTATTTTGGTGGTACGACACAGATTATTGTCCCTGATAATTTGAAGGCGAGTGTCACGAAGCATACAATTCAAGAACTTATTTTAAACCCGACATATAGAGAAATGGCAGAGCATTATAATACAGTCGTAATGCCTGCTCGTGTTCGGGCACCTAAAGATAAATCAAGTGTGGAAGGATCTGTCAGTACCATCTCTACATGGATTATTGCCGCACTTAGGAATACCCAGTGTTTCAGTATTGATGAGTTAAATGAATCAGTTAAACAAAAATTAGAGGCGTTCAACCAACGTGATTTTACACGTAAACAAGGCAACCGGTTATCGGCATTTGAGACGGAGGAGAAATTTGCGCTTTCCCCTCTGCCTATCACACCATACAAACTTTCAGTCTGGAGAAAGGCTAAAGTGCGCCCTGACTACCATATCTCTGTCGAAAGTATGTTTTACTCTGTGCCTTATGAGTATATCAATCGGCACGTTGAAATCCGGCTGTCAGAGACTCTTGTTGAAGTCTATTTCAATCATATGCGTGTAGCCTCTCACAAACGATTATATGGCAAATATGGTCAATTATCTACCACACGGGATCACATGCCGGATAATCATAAAATGTTTGTAGATCAGACGCCATTTGCGGCAGTGGAATGGGCAGATAGTATTGGTTCATATACTTTAAAAGTCGTCAAATATATATTAGATACAGCTCAGGTTGAAAAACAAGCGCTTCAATCGATATTTTCACTTAAAAAATCAGAGCGTAAATATACAAAATATGAAATTGAACGGGCATGTAAGATGGTGATTACCATGACTCAACGCCCTACGGTGAAAAGCATCCAAACCATCCTGAAAAATAATAAGAAGACGGATGCCGAACAGGCATTGAAAAAGAATACAAAAAAGGATGATAACAGCTATGGTTTTACCCGTGGCGCATCTTACTATGGGGGTAGAAATAAATGATGAATGAGCAGACTTTAACTAAACTACACGAAATGAAATTAAACGGTATGGCCGAGGCCTATCAAGAACAAGCGATTAATCAAGAATTTAAAAAAATGAGTTTTGAAGATCGATTTTCTTTACTAGTGGACTTAGAACATTCACGTCGTAAAAACAATCGTTTGGAGCGCCTCATTAAGGCCGCTACTTTCATCAATTCAAAGGCAAGTGTAGAAGATATTGAATATCATGCGGACCGTCGACTAGATAAAGACTTAATCTTAAAGCTGGCGAGTGGCGCCTATATCCATAATGCACACAACATCATACTGAAAGGTCCGACGGGATCCGGAAAGACCTTCTTAGGCAGTGCATTTGGTATCTCTGCATGTCGCCAACTCTATAAGGTAAAATACATTCGTTTACCAGAATTACTCGATGAATTGGCTTTGACAAAATTAGCCGCAGACGGCAGTTATCGAAGAGTGATTAAAAAATATACGAAAGTCGATGTTCTTATACTGGACGAGTGGTTACTCACCGATTTGACAGCAGAAGAAGCCAGTATTCTTTTAGAAATTGTTGAAGCCCGTCATAAGATTACATCCACTATTTTCTGCTCTCAAATCGACCCCAGTGGTTGGCATTTGAAACTTGGGAATGAAACAATCGCCGAAGCAATTTTAGATCGAATTATCCATGATTCCTACCAAATCCTCATTGACGGAGAAATATCTATGAGGGAACGTCATGGATTGGATGGTGGTTTATAGTATGCCACTATTGACTCAAGAAGACATTAATCAAATAGAAGATTATTATTATTGGACAGGCCATAGAGAATGGTATCCATTTCCTGAAACGCTCAGAACAATATTGATGACAAACTATGGTCCAGATAACCCAGTACAAGACTGGACGGAACAAGATATATATGAAGGTTCAAGAAAAATCATTATTGAATTCTTTTCCAATCAAGACAAGATTTAACTTTTGAAACATAAGAGAATCCCAAGATACCAGCAAGTCTGGTATCTTGGGATTTATATGTATTGGTAAGTCTGTTGGCAACATATGGTACATTCCTTGTCATTTGGTGGTAAGAAAGTTGGCAGAGGTGGTAAGATTCTGTGGCAGTAATCAGGTCATTCAAGTCCTGAAATTACGCTAAAATACTACTCTCATTTATGGAGTAGGAGTGACAAATCAATCGCTAATGTCATTACAGGAGACATAGAAATTAATTTGGCAAAAAATTCACAGATCAACTTTTATGGTAGTCAACACGTTGTAAAATAACATATTGCACCTCAGGACAGCTATCCTGGGGTGCTATATTAATTAGGAGGAGCTATAAATGATGGTAGGCACATCAAACGCAAGGAAGCAAAGGAATGCCGTTGTGATCACTATTCCTGCCAAGTTCCAAATTAAAGCAGGACAAAA
>JBGYPO010000126.1:0-9704 GCA_041838435.1 Aliicoccus sp.
AATATTACTTTCGTTTGTAAAATCCTAACGCAAGTAGTTTAAAATATATTTTAATATTATTTAAATAACATATATGAATATATGGTTATATATATATATTATACGCAGATTATTAGGTGTTGTCAATTATAAATAAATTTGAATTTACCCAAAATTTTATGATTTCCTGAACGGTGCCTTTATCTCCTTCTGGGTATATAACCCTAGATATCTATGCCGTCTGGTATAAGTTCTACTTGCAGGCGCATAATACAGTTTATACTTAAAATTATGTTCCAAAGTATTACCGACCGGAAGTGCTCTCATCAACTTGTTTTCGATACTGATGAGATTCGCATCGTTGCAGTAATCTTCGTAATCATCAATAATCATATTCATTTCAGTGTCATAGTCGTTGATCACTGCTCTGAAACCAGTAACTATATCCTCAAAAGTTGTATCAATCAGTTCAACGCCTGTTCCTTTTTCATTTAATTTATCTCTTATCTTCTTTAACACGCACTAACGATGATACGCTTCACCTTTAATTATTTTATTGACGCGAAACAACTGCTCTAGTAAAAATACCTTCATCATTTGATGAGGGAATGTTAATTTTCCAAAACTGATTGCCTGGTTGCTGCGTTTTCTCACAGCCTCACCAATGCCGTTGCTGCCGCCGATAACAAAGACCACATCACTCTTACCATGATTCATCCATGATTCGTACTCACGTGCTAATCCTTCACTAGTGAAGGTTTTACCGTCTATCTCCATTGTGACCACATGCTGTGTATCTTTGATTTTGCTTAGTATACGCACGGCTTCTTTACCTTTTATATTTTCAATATCAGCAGGGCTTGCATTAGTCGGTTCTCTTTCATCCGGAACTTCAATAAGTGTCACTTTTACATAACCGTTTAGCCGTTTTTCATATTCATTTACAGCAGCGGTCCAATATTTTTCTTTTAACTTTCCGACGGTTATCAGTGTAATTTTCATACATACCTCCGTGTAACTTTTTAAAAGAAATCACTGATATATCCACACAGTTTTCATCACAATCCACAATGTTATCCACATTGTCCACAGACTTATCCACAGTAAAATACGTGTTTTATCATGTTTTCATATGTATTTTCAGACTTTATCCACGGATTACCAAGTTATCCACATGTGCAAAACTTTATATCGTATTATAAAAAATTGTATTAATTATTTTGTAATTTTGCGTATATTGTCCAAAATGTAGGATATGATTTTGAGACAGATTCTGCCTCATTTATCTTGATGGGATTTTTACAAACTGACCCGGCAATAGCAAGCATCATTGCCATGCGATGATCATTATAGCTTTCTACAACCGCATCTCCATTTAAGTGTGGAACGGGTCTCACTTCAATTGCATCTTCATGTTCAACTAAGTCTGCACCAAGCTTATTGAGCTCAGTTACCGTTGCATGTAATCTATCGCACTCTTTAATGCGTAAACGGCTCACGTTATCAATTAATGTAGGATATTTTGCTACTGCACATGCAAGAGCAAATACAGGAATAATATCAGGGCTATTTGACCCGTCTATAGTTACAGCATCTTCTGCAGCATGTATTATTTCCAGAAATTCAATAATTGCTTTATCGCTTTGTTTACTGTCCGTATTTAAACCGTTAAGTTTTATATCAGCGCCGAGATGATTTGCGACTAAGAAAAATGCAGCTTGCGAATAGTCGCCCTCAATGAAGTAATCAGCAGCTGTATAGTCCTGCTTTCCTTGAATATGGTATTCTTCATAACTCGGTTGATCAAGCGTTACGCCAAAGTCTTTTAACGTATCGATTGTTAAATCGATGTATCCTGTCGATTCAAGCGGTGAATCAATAATAACCGTTGAATTACCTTCAAGTTTCGGCAGTGTAAATAATAATCCTGTAATGAACTGGGAACTAATATTTCCCGGGAAATGGTAAGTTCCTGATTTTAGCTGGTGTTCTCTCGCATCGATGACAATGTGCGTCTCTGTAAATTCATGCTTTACGCCGGATTGATCAAGCATTTGTTTAAACGGTTCCATTGGCCGCGATAATAACAACCCACGTCCGGTCAATGTGTAATGACCTTTCATACTTGCTAGTATCGGGATGATAAAGCGCAGTGTTGATCCTGATTCTGCACAATCTATGGTTATAGGGATTTCAAATGATTGTTCGTTTAAATCAATTCCTTCTATTCTTAGCATGCCTTCATCTCGTTCAATCGTCGCACCAATTGCACGCATTGCATTTATCGTGGCGTTAATATCATCTGAAATAAAGACATTCTCAACCGTGCTCGTACCTGTTGCTAGACTGGCTGAAATAATCGCACGATGGTTCACGCTTTTTGATGAAGGAATTTGAACCGTACCTGAAAGTTTTGATGGAACTATATGCTTGTGCATCTTGTGCCTCCGTTCATAATGTTCATTGTTGCTATTATACGATAGACCCTATAAAAAAGAACCCTCACAATAGGAGAGTTCTATAAAATTTAAGATTCTATGATTTTTCCATCTTTCATTGTGACGATACGGTCTGCATATACAAGCATCTCCTCATCATGTGTCACCATCAGTACGGTGATGTTGCGTTGTTTTGCGACATTACGAATGATATCCATTACTTGAATAGACCGCTTCGAATCTAAACTTGCTGTCACTTCATCTGCAAATAATATTTCTGGTTCATGTATCAGCGCACGTGCAATTGCTACGCGCTGTTTTTCACCACCAGACAAATTATTGGGGTCACTGTGTTTATGCTTCATCATATCAACAGCCCCAAGTATCTTATCTATTTTCTCCTCACGTTGTTGTCGATTCCAATCTCTACCTGCCGTATCTATCATAAATGACAATTGATCTTTTACAGATAGGAATGGAATCAGATGCGATTGTTGAAAGATAAAACCAAATTGAGAGGCACGGCGTTTCCGTAACTTATTTTCTGATAGTTTTGTTAACTCTACATCATCTAAATAAATCGCCCCTCCTGATGCCGACTGCAATCCAGCGATAATCGTTAACAATGTACTTTTGCCTGAACCTGATACACCTTTTAAAGCTGTGATTTTTCCTGTATCAAGAGATAGATTAATGCCATCCAAGACTTTATCTTCACCAGAACCAAACTTGAATGACTTCTCGAGATTTTCGATTATAATCATTCTAAGCACCTCCCTGATTAATGGCATGCATCGATTCTACTTTACTAATTTGAACACCCGAGAGCGTTGCGCCAAAAAATCCAATGATCATAAAAATTGCAGAGGTAAATAAGCAAATGTCCCATGTCAGTTGGAAGGGTACAGCGTCGGGTAAGACAATCATCATCACTTGACTAATGCCAATAGCAATAGTCAGCGCAACAAACGTGATAATTATCATCTGTGTCCACATCATCTTAAATAAAGTTATTGTCTTAACACCGACTGCTTTTAAAATGCCATATGTTGTCATTTTTTGGACATTAATCATATAGAAAAATATTGCAAATAATAGGCCACTGATTGCATATAAGAAATAAGTAATCATATTAAGTGACATCTGTTCAGAAGAATAACTTGGTAACGTGTCTAAAAATTCACTGTTAGAATATGCTTTTAGGTCACTAACTTGAACCGGTTCATCTTCAGTAAATGCAATTTGAAACTCCGATGATTGTACAAGTTCATTGAAATTATCCGGGTGGATGAACGCAACTGGTGCATGTGAATACGTTTGCTGGGCTGTGAATCCTGCCACTGTTAACTCATCTGACACCAGGCGTGTTGATAAAGATTGAGAAGCCTGAATATTTTCAGTTTCTAAAGATGAATCAAGCAACACTTCATTTGGTTCGACAGCAGGAAAGATTTCTTCGTTGTCAGCTGTGACGAAGACGATACTATGCGGTATATTGTTCATATCTTCAAGTTCGCCCATTTGGATAGACATAAACGTGATGTCCTCATGTGCTTCCTGCAGTGTATTTACATGAGAATTTGAAAGTGCGGAATGATTGTGTTTATCTTCTGCAGTTTCCTCCATATAAAATGTACCTTCTGGCATGTCCAGTATCAAAGACGCATTATCATATGATAATCCACGTGCAAGTCCAGAAATTGCCAGGGTTAAAAAGGCAATGAGTAAAATAATTGTTCCTAAAATTATATAGCGCAGTTTATTTTTTATCATTTCTTGAATAGCGATTTTCATAAGTTAACCTCTTAATTAATTACGCGTATCGAGCGTAATTGCCTGTATTAAGAATATTGCATAACTGACTAAAAGAATAACACCGCCGCCGATATAAACTGGAAGTGTTGCCGCATTAGGTAAGTCCAGCAGGAAGTGCAAATACATTCCTACAACCAGACCAACATTACCGATGACAGCAGTCCACACATGAAGTGAGGATAATATTTGGTTTTTAGGCTTGAATACTTTGTAGAATAACGCAAATACCGAAAGTGCCAGGAAACCGGACACAAGGATGTGTGCGTGAATTGGACGGAATGCATACGAACCTGCACCTGCCATGTGTGCACCTAATATAGTCCCGATAAGTCCAAAGACAGCAGCAGTGACAAGCAATACTTTTGAATAATCTTTCATATAAAACAACCTCCGTTATGAATGTATATGTTTATATTACTGTATGAATATGAACTGAGTATGAACAGGTTTAAAATCAATAGAAAAAAGTCGTCCTGGCTACACCGAATATTATCGGAGTGCAGACAAAACGACCTTAAACATCGTACCAGTTTCATTACTGACTAACTCAATGCTGCCACCGTGAAGTTCAACAATCTGCTTCACAATTGATAATCCGAGCCCGGATCCTTTTACCGATTGGCTTCGCGCATGATCCACCCGATAAAAGCGGTTAAAAATTTCATGATGATGTTCTTTCTTAATTCCAACGCCATTGTCTTTTATAGAGAACCGAGCCAGGCCATCCATACAATCGAGTGTGATATCAATACAGCCTCCGTCGACATTATACTTAATCGCATTCGATAATAAATTATCCCACACCATGTTAAGTAGAGGAGCATCGCCAGCAACAAGACAATCTTCAAGTTCGTATGAAATCATCAGTCCTTTATCTTCTATTTGCCAACTGCAGCTCGCAATCAGTGTCTCTATCTGATCTTTCAAATACACATTATCCTGCTTTGTCACATTCTTTTCATAATCCAGCTTCGTTAACACGAGCAGCTGCTCCGTCAATTCACTCATACGTGTTACTTCTTGGTTTATCACATTCAAATATACCAATCGTTCATCAGGATTCTCTTCTGTTTCCAATAACTGACTGTAACCTTTAATATTTGCAAGCGGGGATTGGATATCATGTGAAATATTAGCAATAAATGCTTTTTGCATAGACTGCTGCTGTTCTATCTTCTCCGTCATTGTCACAAAGTTCCTCGACAGTTTACCAATCTCATCTTTGCGCTCAGTGTTTATGTTTGAAGTATCATAATTTCCTGAAGTAAGTTTACGTGTAGCAAGCTGCAGCTGACTGATGGGATTTATCAAAATTTTTGTACCGACTAGCACAAAAACAACACTTAGAATCACCATAAGGCTCAGCAGCACAGCAAATAATAATTGCAGCTCATTGAACAGTATAGATACATCCGGTCGTAAAAATACTGCATAATCTCGAACAGGAATACCTATTGTATTTACCGACTCATTTGCAAAAAATCCTGTAACAAATGTTTCACTTGGAAAATTCATAATTCCATGGTAAAACTCGCCGCCAAGTACTAAGTCGTATGCTTCCCTGGAAAGGTTATATTCTCTAAAATCATTCCCAAAGTACGTGAGATGATGTGTTTCATCCACAACAATAATTTGGTAACCGGCATCCGCAACGGATTGTAAGTACGCATCGACATTAATGTTTGAATCAGATTCTATATATGACTTGATACTTTCACTTACTTCAACATTTTTAGCATTGTTCTCATCTTTTAAAACATGTTGATAATACGCATTCGAGATTAAAAATGCGACAACAAAGCTAAAGGCCATAATACCCAGTGTAGTAATAGCAAATTTACTATATAAGCTATTCATCCAAGTCTATCTCCAAGCTATAACCAACGTTACGAACAGTACGTATTTCAAATATTTCCCAAGCCTTAAAGCGGCTTCGCAATCTTTTGATATGTACATCTACCGTTCGATTGTCCCCCAGAAAGTCATGACCCCACACTTCTTCTATCAGTTGTTCTCTTGAGAATACCTGATGTTTGTGCCGCGCAAGATAGTAGAGGAGTTCAAACTCTTTAAGGGGTAACTTCAACGTTTTATTTTCTATTCTCACAACATAGTTTAATTTATCTATGATGATGTTCCTGAGCTTAATAATATCTTTCTCAACTTTATATGTCCTTTTTAATATTGCATTGATGCGAAACATCAGCTCTTCAATTTCAAATGGTTTTGTTAAATAATCATCTGCACCACGCATAAACGCTTCTCGCTTATCATCGATTTGGCTTTTCGCCGTCAACATAATCACTGGGATATCATAAGTTTTCTTGAGTGTTTCAGTTAACGAAAAACCGTCCATATACGGCATCATAATATCTACGACAGCGATATCTACAGTAAACCTCTTTAGCATCTCTAATGCCTTACGACCATCAGTTGATGTTGTAACATTATGACCATTTTTTTCTAACTGACGACTCACAAACGTTAAGATATTAGAATCGTCATCGACAAGAAGTATACGTATCATTGTGAATTCACCTCTTTTTGTTAAGTCATCTCAATTTTATTAGAAATATACATTCATTTAAAGAATTATCCACAGCATTTATTATAAATACTGTGGATAATATAAGCATGATATATTTAAATATTATATTTGATAAATCTCTGTCGGTATTTCTTTATCTGTATCGCATAGCATTATATCGTTATTAGTATCGATGTTATAACTATTCAATACCTGTTCTACGCTCATATGCGCGAGATCTTTGATATTATTCTCCTGCGATAAATGTGATAAATATATACGCTTCGTGCGGTTTGTAATAACATCTTTCATTGCGTGTGCAGCATCTTCGTTAGACACGTGTCCAACGTCTGATAGTATACGCTGTTTCGTATTCCATGGATAGCGACACATGCGTAACATATCCACGTCATGATTGCTCTCGAAGACGAAGATATCGCTATCTTTAATGATGCCTTTCATCTGATCGGACACATAACCCGTATCTGTAATTACTGAAATCTTTTTATCGTTTTTACTTAGTGTATAAAATTGTGGATCAATTGAATCATGTGACACATTAAATGCTGTCACAGCCATGCCGAGTATATCTTTTTGTTCAAGTGGATTGATATGGAAGCGTAGATCGGGATCAATCATGAGATTCTTTTTATCGAGCATATCCCATGTCTTTTCGTTTGCATACACAGGTATCTCATAACGCTTTGAAATAACTTTTAATCCTTTAATATGGTCAATGTGTTCATGTGTTATAAATATCGCGTCGATTTCAGTTAGACTCTCTCCAATATCATTTAACAGCAACTCGATACGCTTGCACGTGAGTCCCACATCAATCAATACCTTACCTTGATCTGAAGCTATAAATATACTATTTCCAGTTGAGCCACTTGCTAAAACACTTATTCTCATCCATTTCACTCTCTTTCTCGAACAGCACCCGTTAGACTGAGTGCATCGACGATAAACTGCCGTTGTCTATCTGTTGAATCTACAACAACGACTTCATACGCTGGGCGCAATAACACGCGCTCCTCTTCTATAAAGACTGAATCATAACCAATTTGTATGGATACAACCGTTGAATTCTCTTCAATAAATCCACGTGAGTGCATGGACTCAATAATACTTTCCGGTGCAATGACCGTATCGTGAATCAGCATTTCAATCTCTTCAAACTCATATAACAGTGATTGCTCATAATATTCGAGCAACCGGCTCTCACCAACCATTGTGATACGCGCATACACCATATCAAATATTGGCAGGCCATTGTATTGCTGAACAAAAATCTGGTGCTGTAAGTCACTGACAACTGTACTGTGTCGGTAGCGTGCACCATTAAAAATATCTTCATTCTTATAACTTGCTAACAGCTCTAAGTCCATGGGTACATCTTCACCCGATACATCGTATAAGAGCCTGCGGCCTTCATCAGTAATCTCAAAATCGGTCGTCGTGATTGTATCTTCTGCCGTAAAATTATAAATATTTGCAGTCACCGCTGGGATGATGTCTTGTTCTGGTCCAAATATCTCTTCTATTTCAATATTTGCTTCTTCGAGTGTTGAACGTGTGGACTGCACAACATCCGCATTTTCAATATAGTTCTGGTACAAGAGAAAGCCTAAAGAAATGTTTAACAGCAAGAACACCATAATATAAATTGACTTGGTGAATTTCCAATCCATTAGTTCAGTTCACCATCCTCATACCGCATCCATTCTCCATCATACAGAATAAACCACGATGGGGTAAAAGTCACAAGATTCAGCTCTGACTGCTCCTCTGAGAAGCGCATGTTATACCCAACGATAAAATTCGTCACATATTGCAGACTTAAATCATCACTGCTGGCTATCTCGTAACGAACGGTTTCAATATTTGGTAACGTGACGATATCTTGCGCGGGGATTTGTGTACTCGTTCTTAATTGAGAACGCTGGTATTCGTAAATTTCTTCTTCGCCATCGCTCACGATTATCGTATTCATAATATCATCACTAAATACAAGTTTCCCGTTGAGAGAGTCACGAATGGTTAACTGACTTTTATCTGACTCATAATTAAAAATAATAGAATTGCGATTTAATGCACGATGTGAGTTCAGAAAATCAAACGTTTTTCTAATCGTCAGCTGATCATTTGATGATTCAGTCTGAACCTCGTGCTTATTTTGATACAAGTACCTGTACGTTTGATTGTTATAGTACGTCGCAACATTGTCATTCTCATACATGGTGATACCGTTCTGATCCATGCTTGTAAAATCATTGTTTAAAAACATCACTTGATTCAACACGTCCACACTAGTCACAGACGAGATAAAGACCTCTCGGTGCATGCCGATTGGTGCACTCGGACTATAAATTGAAGTAAGACGAGACGCGTTATTGCGGTTCGTTATAATGCTTGAGAAGTTCTCATAGCGATCGCTATACTGCTCTATTGTAGAGATAACATCTTGACTTGGTAATTCAATCATCACGCGCGTCATATACTGTGTGTCTCTATTTAATAAGTACATGACGGCATGCGTGTCTCGTAAGTCAAAAATAACGCGGCTCATATCGCCGGTTGGTCTATAGCCTTCAAAATCAATTCCATACGTTGTTAAAAATGTTGTCGTTGGTATATTTGTTGAGAAATCCAAAATAAGAATACGCTGAGAATCTATATCTTGAAGCATTTCGTTCATGTTTGATAAGTCACTGCCAAAGTGCAATGATTCGACTGAGGTTCCGTCTATGTGTTCACGTAAAGAGATATTCATCGCGTTCACGTCTTCTGTCCCGCTCAGTTCGTTACCTTCTATATAGACATATTGATAGGGACGAATCACCCGGGCAAACTCCACACGTTCGCCCTGACCCGTGTTAGGCAATGCTGAGAGTGAAGTTTCGACTTCTGAGAAGTCTGTTTCATAACTCCACACCAATATAGTA
>JBGYPO010000127.1:0-10905 GCA_041838435.1 Aliicoccus sp.
ATAGCTTATTTGAATTTATGTAAATACCAGTGGTTAGTACTAATAGTAATCGTTGAATCATATGGAATAATTTGTTTCAGATTTCATGGAGTAATTTCATAAAACTGCGGGATTCTGAATCGACTTATACACCCTCATAGACTTTGACGACGCACTTGTTCAATAAAAATAATAGAATTAAAAGGAAATGTTATGAAATGATTCGTTTAGCAGAACCAACCGATAAGCACGCAATGGCCGAACTCATATATATGGTTTGGGATGACATGGAACTCGAGATGGTGCAGCATCTGGAGAAGCCTAAAGTATTATCAGCGATTGAGGAGAGTATTACTGAAGTTCAATATCGCAGTTATTATAAACACATTTTAGTATATGAAGCAGAGGGACAAGTTGCAGGATGTATCATTAGTTATGATGGCAGCAAAGAACTTTACTATGAGCGTCAATGGAACGCCCTTAATTTAGATGAAGCATTTGAGGCGTTTGGGACGCCCTTACCGATTAGAGAGGCAGAAGATAACGAACGATACATAGATATTATTGCGACGTTTGAAGCGTTTCGAGGGCGGGGGATTGCGACGCAGTTGTTCGAGGCGTTGATTGAAAGTGACCCGGACGCGCGGTGGAGCTTGAACGTGGATAAAGAGAACCCGAAGGCTTTGAGGCTGTACGCGCGGATAGGCTTTGAAGTTGCTGGTGAGATCAACTTGTACGGTCATGATTATTATCATATGGTTTATGGTGGGGCAGAGGACGTTATGATTTCAGATCTATAATACACAGATAAATTTAGCGCAGTTTACGTCATATACGTAAGCCGCGCTTCTATGTTTCGCTATTCTTTTTATCCTGTAAATCCTTACTATCTAGACGCCAGTGACGATAGGAGATTACGACTAATAGGATGACAGTTATCCAGGCGGCAGCCAAGATGACACCGTTAAACAGGTTAGGGGTGACGGCAAATGCGCTGAGAGCGACTAACGATACCAGACCCGGGGCTGAGGCGAGCATTGTGGCGGGTAGAAACGTGTACTGCTTGACACCTAAGGCACCGGCACCGTAATTAATCGGCCAGTATGGAAGACCCGGTATTAGGCGAACTGTGCACAATGTCCAAAACCCTGCATCGTTTAAGTAGCGCTCAACAATTTTGCTGTGACGACCGAGCAGCTGAAAGACAAGACGTTGACCTGCGAAGCGTGCCAACCAGTACGCAATCCATGAACCGATCATGACGCCTGAAAACGACAGGATGGAACCCCCAATGACGCCGTAAAGCGATCCTGCGACAAGCGCCGGAATTGTCACCGGAATCGGCGTGATGGCGATGGCTATCGCAATGCCAAGAAATATCAGAAACCCGGACCAGCCGTAGTCAAGAATGATGTCCCGTAGTTCCTGGGGCGGCGGTACGTTTAAGTTGAAGCTGACCCATATAAATAGAGTAGCCAACACGATTATTAATAATAATGATCCGATTGAACGCAGTGATAAAAATTCCAATCGTTCCCTGTCCGGCTTCATAATAATTCCCTCCCAGGACTTCATAATACATGCAATTATAACATTTTACGAACGCTTACTTTAATTGACTGAATTTTTGTACTTAAATAGTCTGAATATATACAATTTTTAGACTTCATATAGACGTTATATTCGTTTTTGTGTATTATTATTACTAACGATGGAAGGAGTGATAATGATTTTTGACAGTTTGGATGAAGCTAAAGCAATAGAAAGAGAATTAATTCGTTGGCGACGGCACCTACACATGAATCCGGAGTTATCATTTCAAGAGGTAAAGACATCTCAATTCCATTATAGCTTTACTAAGGTTTCCTAACAGCTTCTAAACGCTGGTAGGAAGCCTTTTTTAATTTCTGAACTTTTCTTGCAACTGCTATAAACCATTACCAACCATTACCATTTCCATTACTACTGGAAAAAGGGTAATGGTTTTATTTTTAGTGATATTTTTTATATACAGATGAATTAAGTCAACCATTAATCTCATATTCACTACAGGTTATCTCAATCGTATTATTCATTGGATCTAAGACTGGAAAACTCCAGTAACCAACCCATTGTGGCACGCTATGGTATGTCTTGACCCTTTCCTTTTGCAATCTAGCAATGACTTGATTGTACTCATTCGATTCAAATGCTATTGACCAACTCGTCCTAGGTGCCACCCCACCTTTCCATCCAGGTTGGATGGAAAACAAAGGAGAAGCTTTCTTAAAGTCTTTGTGGTATTGAATGGATAACTGATGGTTGTTTATATTAAAAGCAATATCGTCTTCTTCATCCCATATAAGCTCTAATGCTAATATTTCTGAATAAAATTTTTTCGTCTCACTCATATTATTTGTGAATAGATACGTAAATCCTAGATTAGCCATTTTATATTCCCTTCTCCCTTTTTATGAACTACTTAATATTTATATAAAATATCGGAGACTTAATCACGTAACAATAATTGAGCTCTCTTTTAACTATTATTATTAATTCTCCATAAACTTCGCAAACTTATCTGCGGTATCTTTCTTTTCTTCTTTTGTAACGTGAGCATAGATATTCATTGTTGTTTGAATATCCCACCCATCGAGAAAAGGATGCTACAATGCGTGTGTCGCAACCCATGAACAGTAATTCTTTTAAGACCATTACGTTTTTGGACAGTTCTCATGCGTTCATTAGGTTCATTAATTGAGTAGAAATTGTTTCTAGTATTTGAAAAGACAAGCTGATCAGGTGAATTGGTATTAAAACCGAGTTTCAGCATGAATTGAGCCTGATACATCTTCCATTGCTTCAAGAGCTTCATAGAGTCATTATCCATATCAATAATTCTTCTACCGTTCACTGTCTTAGTAGGTTGCATGATAATCTTGTTATTTAAGCCTCTAGAGAGCGTTTTGTTAATGTTAAGGGTAGAAGTATCAAAGTCGATATCAGACCATTTAAGAGCTAATATTCCCGATTTTAGAGCACCGCTATACGATAATATCCTAAAATACGTATACCAATTAAGATCTAAATCTTCTTTTACACATTCTAAGAACTCGTTTAATTCCTCTTTGGTATAGAAATTCTCAAATTCACTTTCTTCAATAGTTTCAATCCGTTTTGGTACAGTAACTTTATCAAATGGATTGCTGTCGATGATATCCATTCTTACTGCATAATCGAATATACGGTTTGCATAGTTCTTTATACGTCTGTAATTGACTAGCTTATCACGCCATTTGTTTAATTCAGACTGACAATGTTCAGGTTTTATTTCACGAATATTCATGCCATCAAAAGAGGGGACAATGTGATTTTTAAAGTCCCGCATTGTATTATTGAGTGTAGACTCTTGGACATTATCTTTATATTCAGATTCTAACCACAGTTCATATATCTCGTTAAAGGTACTTCTTTTCCTCTCAGATGGGAAACCATTTTTATTAAAATCATTTATTCTCTCTTGTTGCAATCGTTAAAAATACTAAGTATATACATAAAGATTAGTTGAGTGGTTATGACTGTGCTAGTTTTTTATAATATCTCACTGTTCTTCAATTGGAACCATAACATCTAAAATATTCTCAGCTTTATAATGTTCTATGAATGGCAACGACCAAACAATTGTGTTCTCATACTGGCTGATAAGAAACTTATAAGCAGGACCAATTTTTTCATAAAGTACCGGCGGATCAAATTTCAATCTTAACCGCATATAGGTTCCACCTGCAAACTCAAAGGTATCCAATCCGTAGTCATTATTATTATCACTACCAAGAACAATCGAACACACTCTATATAAATTTTTCTCCGCATAATCCAGTCCATACATTTTTCTGCCTGATAACGACGGGAATCGCGATTCAAATTCAGGCCAAGCTTTTTGTTGATTTTCGATATTATTAGGCACTTCCATATAGAACAATTTCATTTTATCCACCTTAACTTCCTGCAACGCACCCAGTTCCGTACTTCCGGATTTTTTCATAATAAATCATCCTCCTTGTATTCATAGTTTATAATTAATGTAAAATAAGTACCTGTTAGTTTTTGTACAAGATTTTCCAGTGATGATAAAATTCCGTGTATATCTAAGATTGGAGTGATGTTGGTGAGTGATCTATTGATAATAATTAATCGTATAGAAGCAAATATTGAACAACAATTGGACTTTAATCAGTTGTGTGAAGGTCTGGGTATGACTGCCAGTACATTACAGCGGATTTTTCCAGTTCTATTTAATATTACTCTGACGGATTACATTAGAAAGAGACGATTATCAAAGGCTGCGTTAGATTTAAAACAAACTGAAGACAGTATATTAGAAATCTCCTTGAAATACAATTACACAACACCTGAAGCATTTACAGCTGCTTTTAAAAAACAACATGGTGCAACACCTTCTGCAGTCCGTAAAGGTACATCATTTAACTTCTTTAAGCCAATTGAATTAAATCTTTCTTACACCGGTGCGGATGACCTGCCTATTGAAATTGTAACGAAACCTGACTTCTATGTGGCGGGTATTTCAATAGATACAACTGTCAACAATACTGATATACCATTGCTTTGGGATCAGCTTAGTCGCTCGGACTTTATCGATGAGTTAATAAAAGTAAGCACAGGTAAAAGTTTTGGCGTATGCTATGACGTGAGTGAGGATGGACAAATTAAATATATGGCGGGGTGGGGGATAGATAATCCTGATGTCGTTAAAAGATTACCTGTTGAGGTCACACTTATAGAGTCACCTACATTTGCTATTATTCCATGTGTCGGAGAGTTCCCTCAGTCGCTGCATAATGCCTGGGATTATCTATGGAGAAAGTTTTTTCCGGAAAGCGGATATACATACGCAGGTTCTGCTGATTTAGAATATTATCCTAGTAAAGTAACAGATTCAAAGGATTATCGTATGGAAATATGGGTGCCTATAGAGAAGAGAAATAAAAACAGAATGTAGTTCTTAATAAGGATAAATTAAAATAGTATACCTAATTTCGACTCCTAGGTTTCTCTGAAATTTCATCTAGATCTCGCATGGCGTCATTTACATTGTAACTCATATTTTCTTTTCCGCATTTCTTCTAAAATTTTCTGTTTATGCTTGTTTTTACGGGGTTTGTCGAATGTACGTAGACCGCGTATAAAATCAGGATTGACTCGTCTTACAGCTTGGATTGCCTGTGCGCGTCTTTCAGTATTTCTTGAGCGAATGGCTGACAATTTTTCGGTTTTCATTTTCGACACCTCTTTTTGATATATATAATATATGTATTATACAATCACATAGTTAAAAATAGAAATATAACTATTCTATAAAGTATCAAAACATAGAACATATAGAACATAATATAATCCATATTAATCGTGTCTTTCAACGGTTGATTTGTTGTGATGTCGACGCCTGCCATTTTAGCTAAGTCTACCGGCGACTTCGTATTGCATGCTTTTAATACGTTAATCCAGTCATCAAACGCTGGCTGACCTAGCCTTCTTCATGGATACGCTTGTTAATTGCTGTTTCAATCTTTAAACCAGCTGGATAAGTAGCCCATGTAATAGTGTAGGTGTGTCATCCAAGTCAGTTCTGCATGCTCATTTATATACATCTTCAGTTCAAAATTCTACAATATCAAGACCCTGCCCAATATTTAATCTATTACTTTATAAACACGAGAATACTAAACTTTTTCAGATAGTGATAAGCAATAAAAGCTTATTATTTTAAATAGTAAACATTGCCATATGATAGCATATATGCTATCGTTATGTTATGAAAAAGAAACTCGAGTTTAAAACAATGACCGATAAAAGAGGAAATGACACGTTAGAGCTTTTCTTAGAAACACTTGATGATGCTCAAATTGTAAATACCCTGGCGCTTATTGAAAAGATTGAGTTTAATGGTTTGCAAATCGCTATATAAATGAAATGGGTTAAAAAATTAGAAAAGAATCTCTATGAGATTCGAGCAAAGTTCGGAAATAATAACCAACGTGTGATTTATTTTCAGGAAGTTAACAATCAGTATGTAATCACTCATGGATTTTCTAAGAAAACTCAAAAGACTCCTATTAGAGAGATTAATAAAGCGAAGCGATTAAGAGAACGTTATTTTAAGGAGATAATATAATGACGCGTATAGATGAGCTGAAAGCTAAATACATTAAAGGTAATGCCAAGAGAGAAAAATTGTATGAAGAGCAATCGAAACGATTAGATACTGCATTTATGGTAGTCGAATTAAGAGAGAAATATAATCTTTCTCAAAGAGAACTTGCAGAAAAGGCTGGAATAGCAAAGTCAACTATAGCACGGATAGAGAGTGCTGATATGAACCCTACTGTGGAGATTTTGGATTCCATAGCAAAAGCCGTAGACAAAGAACTTCATATAAGTATCGATTAATCTAAGAGCAAATAAAAAAATGGAGTAGGCGAATGATTCGCTTACTCCAGATTTTTCAATTTCAAGTATTACTTCCCAATCTCTTTCGTCAATTCTTCAAGCTGATCGACCAGGCTGCCCACATATGCAATCGTGTCTTTCAATGGCTGGTCCGTCGTGATGTCGACACCCGCCATTTTAGCGAGTTCCACCGGTGACTTCGTTCCGCCGCTCTTCAACACTTTAATCCAGTCATCAACTGCCGGCTGTCCTTCTTCCTGAATACGTTTGTTCATCGCAGTAGCAATCGTTAAACCTGCAGAATACGTATACGGATAAAGTCCCATGTAGTAGTGTGGTTGTCTCATCCAAGTAAGTTCCGCACCTTCTGTGATTGTGACGTCGTCTCCCCAGAATTCTTCGATCACTTGACGCTTCAGCTTATTGAGAACATTCGCGTTGATTGTCTCATGTTTATCGACTAGTTTATACACTTCACGCTGGTAAGCTGCCTCAAGCAGGTGCGTGACACAGTTATGATAGTACGTTCTTGAAATCACAGAGCTGATAACCCAACGCTTGAACTTCGGATCATCTGAATTATTAAGCAGGTGATTTGCAACTAATAACTCATTGATTGTACTCGGTGCCTCAACAAAGTACATTGAAGAACGTGTATCAAAGATATTCTGCTCAGCATTCGCATTGTAGAAGTGACCTGCATGCCCAAGTTCGTGCGCCAGGACAAATACTTCTTCCATTAACGATGACCAAGAGATAAGAATGTACGGGTGCGCACCATATGGTGAAGAACAGAAAGCTCCTGTAGACTTACCTTTGTTCTGCACAAAGTCAATCCAACGTTCATCATATGCACGGTTCACAATTTCTAAATACTCAGGTCCTAGGATGCTGAGCGCTTCTTTAATGTACTGCTTGGAATCTTCCACACTGATTTCAGGCTCACTTTCAGGGTCCAGTGAGATTTTTAAATCTTCATATTTCATTTCATCTAAGTTATGTTCTTTCTTAAGCAGGTTCGCATAACGTCTCATATGAGGTGCCAAGTCACTCATAATCATGTCAATTTGACGATTATATAAATCCTCAGTCACATCCTGACGGTGGAGTAGGTAATCAATCACAGAACTGTGACCACGCAAATCGGCCTGCGTTTTCTCCTGCTTTAAGTGAATATCATATGTACCTGCAGTCGTGTGCTGGTATTCAGCTAACTTGTCATAAAACGCTCTGAACGCAGTGCGACGTGTGTCTAGGTCAGCGTGTGCCTCAAGACCACCTTCATATGCTAAGTAAGATAGCGGAATCTCTTTATCATTTACCTTGATTGTACCAAAGTCAATATCAAGCAACTTCGTTTTCTGATAAAGACCATAGGGACCGCTGAACACGTTAGAGAACGATGCAAGCGTCTTTTCAACTTTCGCATCAAGCGTGTACGGCTTGTTTTTGAGCAGGTCATCAAGGAAATTGGCATATTCAGGCTTAGCTTCCTTAAGCTTTTCGATATGTTTGTCATCCTGCTGGAGGAGCTCACTGTCTAGGAAACTCGACTCACTTCTGAATCGGCTGAGGGCATTTGAGACCTTGCCCTGAAGACGCTGTGCATCCTCATCCGTCTGGTCACTGCTCATGCGGAGTGATGCGTATGTACCGATAGGGACGGCATTCTCAGACAAAGCGCGGTAGTGATCAATAGCTTCAATCGCAGTGTTTACATCACCGAGCTTGCCGGAGTAGGACGATTCAAAATCACTTAACTGCTCGAGGAATTTAACAATTGCGTCCTCACATGCCTGGTCGGAATCGAATAAACTTGAGAGATCCCATGTTAAATTCACATCGACATCTTTACGTAATGGTAATTGTGCCATTCAAACATCTCCTTAAATTGTGTTGGTTGTGTTGTGCGGAATAAATTTCGTATTCCGTAATATTAATTATACAGATTAGCAACTTATTTTAAAGAGATAATGGTTGGAATTGTGAGAAAATTTTGTAGAATTTATTTTGTAGGCATGAAATGACATGAATGAGGCAGCTCGCTCTGCAGATATGGTGGTTATCACATAAACGAGCGTGGTGAAGCGAATAACGCTCATAGGCACGCTCAAGGGTTTATCGTGCCAGCGAACAAGGCTCATAGGCACGCTCACGGGTTTATCGTGCCAACGAAGAACGCTCATAGGACGCTTAAGGGGTTATCGTGCCAACGAACAACGCTCATAGGCACGCTCACGGGTTTATCGTGCCAACGAACAACGCTCATAGGTAAAATGAACAAACTAAAGTGACAGTCATCCATTAGTCGGGGTGAATGGCATTCGTTTAAATGAATAAAACACATAACTTCCTATAATATATATTATGTAAACTTATTATATGATTCAAACATAAATTATTTAAATGTCTAAAGTCATTGTATTGTTTCATCTTTAGTTCTACAAAAATTTAATCAATCATTAACTTTAATAATGATATGATTAAGTTAATGAAAACTAACAAGGAGTCTCTATTATGCAAACCATTCTTATACTCGCAATACTCTTGCTCATTATCATTCAGTTTGTATTGTTCGTTCAATTCACCTACAAAAAGAAACAACATTTACTAAAACCGATCACAATTGTTTTTATTCTAATTGCAGTGCTCATGCTGATCTTTATCAGTGCATTTTATTGGTAACATTATTTCTATCTCTCTCATACAATAAAAAATCTTATTAAAAATCTCACAATATGCACGCAAATAAAAAGAAGTTCTATGCGCAAATTCACATAGAACTTTTTTTTATTGAACTGTTCTTAGTACGCCTCGCGCTGAGAGTGCGCGCGCGAGCATCACGGTAAGTGTACCCATAATCATATCCTTTAATATAAACGGTGTGACAGTTAACATTAGTGTTTCTGCAACTCCGACTGGTGAATCAAGAACGACATTCATAATGAAGATAAAGTACAGCGCTCCCACTATGAAGGTAATCAGTACTGCAACATAGACATATAATAATGTTTTAGGGATTGATTGTTTCTCCTTAAATCCAATCCCTGCAATAAACGCTGCCGGTATAAAACCAATGATGAACCCGAAGCTTGGTGAGAGCACTGAACCTATTCCCCCGCCGCTCGTAAATACAGGTATGCCAATTAATCCTATTAATAAGTAGATAGATGCAGACAGTGCGCCGAGTCTTGGCCCGAGTATGAGTCCGCTCAGGAGGATGATTGGCAGCTGCAATGTTGTTGGTATTGGCCCTACTTGAAACCTGATTTGCGCACCGATTGCAATCAGTGCCGCAAACAAAGCAACATAAATAATGTGTTTTGTTTTCAATTGTTAGTACCCCTTTATAGTGTAATAATAAAAATGAGATCCGTTTTTAACGAATCTCATATAATTATACTATCTATTCTTAATTTTTTGTATTGTTTCATGTAATGCATACATCGGTTTATTAAGTGGTTTGACAAAATCACCGACATACTCATTCACAACCGCATTAAAGCCTTTCTTAAACTGTACGACACCGTAATCTTCTGCGTCTTCTGTGAAGTCGCCTGTAATACCATAGAAGTTATAAATCGGGATGTTGCGCTCAATCGTATACTTAATCATTTCCCACTGCATCAGGTAACTGCCTGCAAAGTGACGGTATTCATTTGCTGAACCGCCCGCCAGATAAACGACTTCGTGATTATTCACAAAGAAAAATCCACTCGCAAGGTTCAATGTATCACCGTGCTCTTCTTTCAGCCGCAGCCCTTCTGTGTAGTTCTCACGCTTGTTTTTAACCTGTACTTCGAAGTTATCAATTTTACGCTGAACCTTCTCCACGTTCGCATTATCTTTCTCTAGATCCTTACGCGCCTTCTCTAAATCACGCTCAAGTTTTTCTAAATCTTTCTTATTCACCGAATTATATTCATCAAGCTCAATGTAAACAAGCGGCACGAGCACTTTATCTTTGTAGTACTTTTTACGCTCATAGTAAAACGTATCATCGCGGTCAAAGAAATCCTTCATCTCAGACGTCTGATTCATGAAATCCCTGAATATGTGAAGCTCATCCAGCTCTAAAAAGCGCATGCGCATACCGTTTTTAAGCGCCTTTTTTATGTTGCGCTTACGCAGGCTGTCCATGTTATTGAGAATTTCTTTCTCGGTTTTGCCATCCACATCAAGCACCGACAGCCAGCGGATCTGATATCTCACATCAAATCCCGTCGTAAATCCGGTATGGCTGTAGCCCATGTGTTCAAACGTATTAAACAGGTGCGTCTGGTCTTTATCCTCAAGAATTTCACCGTCGTGATTCCGTACATTCAGGACTTCGTAAGGATCCACGCGCAGGCTGACCACTTTGCGCGGCTTTAAAAAGTTCTCAAGCTCCTTAAAGAAGAACGTCACAAGCGCCGTATTGCCAAAATCCATCACGGGCCCTCTGTTCGTGTAGGCATAACGCATTACACGCATGAGCGG
>JBGYPO010000128.1:0-11045 GCA_041838435.1 Aliicoccus sp.
CGTGTAATAATGGGTATTTATTTAGATTATGCAGCGTCTACACCAATTGATGCTGAAATTTTATCGGAAGTGCTGACAGAAAGTGAGACTTTCGGAAATCCGTCAAGCACACATAAGTTTGGTAAACGTGCAAAATCTTTATTGGAAGCATCGCGCTCAAAGATTGCATCGTATATCGGTGCCACGCCCCAAGAAATCATTATTACGAGTGGGGCGACTGAAGCAAACAATCTTGCAATTAAAGGTGTAGCGCGTCTACATAAACGTCCACACATCATCACCACGAATATAGAACACGCTTCTGTTAAAACAACGTATGAATCATTAGAAGAAACGTGTGACGTTACATATATAAATGTAAAAGAGAATGGAATAATTGATATCACTGAATTAAAAGAAGCACTAAGAGAGGATACTGTGCTCGTATCGATTATACTTGTGAATAATGAAACGGGCATGATTCAACCCGTGTATGAAATCGCTCAGCTGCTTGAAGACACAGACACGTTACTTCACTTAGATGCGGTGCAGGCATTCGGCCATGTTGATGTGAATGTCGATGACTTGCAGGCAGACCTGGTATCTCTCAGTGCACACAAAATTTACGGTCCAAAAGGTGTCGGCATATTATATTGTCGAAAACAGACAAAGCTCGCACCGATTCTAACAGGTGGTGCGCATGAAGCGGGTAAGCGTGCAGGTACTGAGAATAATATGTGGACGCATGCGATGGCGCGTGCGATGCAAAAAGTAATCACACAAAAAACAGAACGTAACATTAAAGAAATGCAGTTAAAAGAATTGTTTTTAAATGAACTGATTCGAAAAGAAATTCCGTTTGATGTTAACGGCGATGTCAATAATGCGTCACCCCATATCATCAATGTATATTTCCCTTGGGTTGATGTTCAAGTCATGCTGATGGCACTGGATATGCGTGATGTATATATTTCAGGAGGTTCAGCATGCAACTCCGGATCAGTGAAACCGTCCCACGTCATAACAGCAATGTATGACGAGGCGCGTGCTAGCCATTCGTTTAGATTTAGCTTTTCTTATTTAACGACTGAGGAAGAGATCGTTAAAGCTGTGATGGCAATTGAAGAAGTGTATCAATCAATGCACACAGAGGTAATTGAGTAGTAAGGAATTGAAAGGAAGTTATGTTATGGAAACAAACACGCCTACTGTTGTTGTCGGTATGAGTGGTGGTGTTGACTCGTCAGTCACTGCAAAGCTGTTAAAAGACGAAGGGTATCGCGTAATCGGAATATTTATGAAGAACTGGGATGATACGGATGAGTTTGGTGTCTGCACTGCAACAGAAGATTATGAAGATGTGCGTCTAGTCGCAGAACAGATTGGTATCGAATATTACTCAGTCAATTTTGAAAAAGAATATTATGACCGTGTGTTTCAATATTTCTTAGATGAATATGAAATTGGACGCACGCCAAATCCTGACGTGATGTGTAATAAAGAAATTAAATTCAAAGCCTTTTTAAATCATGCGATGGCGCTTGGTGCAGATTATATTGCGACAGGGCATTACGCTCGCGTTGAACATAATGAAGACGGTGTGCGCTTATTAAGAGGTGTTGATAATAATAAGGATCAAACGTACTTCTTAAATCAACTCTCGCAGCGTCAACTTGCGAAAACATTATTCCCACTCGGTCATTTAGAGAAGAGTGAAGTGCGTAAAATCGCACATGAATATGATCTTGCAACAAAAGATAAAAAAGATTCGACGGGCATTTGTTTTATCGGTGAAAAAGATTTTAAAACATTCTTACAAGGCTACTTACCAGCACGTCCCGGTCGTATGGTAGACATGGATACAGGTGAAGATAAAGGGAGTCATGACGGCTTAATGTACTACACAATCGGTCAGCGTCAAGGCTTAGGCATTGGTGGCAGTGGTGGACCTTATTTCGTTGCAGGGAAAGATCTTAAAAATAATGTATTATATGTCGTTTCCGGTTATGATAACGAAAAATTATATTCGACACATTTGATTGCTTCTGATGTGAACTTTATCGGTGAAGTGCCGGACACATTCACATGTACTGCCAAGTTCCGTTACCGTCAAGAAGATTCAGGTGTCAGTGTCGAAACGTTACCTGACGGGCGACTAAAAGTGACGTTTGACGAACCGAATCGTGCGATTACACCAGGTCAGGCGGTTGTATTTTATGATGGTGATGTTGTACTCGGCGGCGCGACAATCGATGAAATATATGTAAATGCTAAGCGATTGGATTATGTAGGATGACGGAATATCACTATCAGGCACTCATAGAAAAGCAGAATTACGAAGCGGCTCTAGAAAGTGTATTTCAGTATATTGAAGATAATCCTGAAGTTCCCGAACATTATGTAAACGGCGCAATTCTCCTACAGAAGTTTTCTCAAACAGAACAAGCTGAAGTATTTTTACAAAAAGCAATCACACTTGATGCACAGTCATTTGCAGCACTCTATACACTTGCGAATTTGTATTATGATAGCGAGCGGTTCGATGAGGCACGCATGCTCTATTTACGAGCATATGCCGAAAATCCGAACGATGCAGATATTAACTTCATGCTCGCGATGTGTTACGTGCAGCTGAGTCAAAACGCTCAGGCATTGCCATTTTTTGAAACGGCATATCAGCAGGATAGTGAGGATTTCGATCTGTTATTACAATACGGGTTAGCATGTGCGCATCTCGAACTGTATGAGCAGGGAAAAACTTTGTTTAACAAAGTAAATGCGCTTAAGCCTGATCCGGATGCATATTACAATCTCGGATTAATTGCGATGATGCAAGATGATATAAAGCAGGCAGAATCACATTTTAATGCTGCAGTCGCATTACAAAAAGATCATTATCTTGCACTAAATGGACTTAAAAATTTAAAGCGCTAGGAGCCTATGTATATGAGCCAGTCAACTTTATTCGATAAATTGTACATTGTTGGAGAAATAGATCGCGTAATTTTTATGAATCAAGACAACCGTTTTGCGGTTATGCGCGTACTCATTTCTGAAACGAATACAGAATTTACCGATGAAGTCATTGTGACTGGTTTTTTTCATGACATTGTTGAAGGTGAGTCCTATCAGTTCGAAGGGGAAATTACATCACATCCAAGATTTGGTGAACAATTTAAAAGCAGCACCTATAAAAAGACGGTACCTAAAACATTAGGTAGCGTCATTCAATATTTATCCGGTGATAACTTTCCTGGTATCGGTAAGAAGACTGCAACAAATATTGCAAATACACTCGGTGTCAATGCGATAGAAAAAATTGCAGATGATATTGACGTCTTAAAGGATGTACCAGGTCTATCAAGAAATAAGCATGTGATGATTCATACTCACATTGCTGAGAACTACGAATCAGAGAACGTCATGCTGAAACTCAATGATTTAGGTTTTGGACAAAAGCTCGCTGTTAAAATATTATCTGTTTATGGCAGCGAGACGATGAAGGTTTTAGATTCAAATCCTTATAAACTTGTTGCTGATATACGAGGTATTGGATTTAAAAAAGCAGATTTTATTGCTCAAAAAAACGGCTTGCCTGCAAATTCGGAAGAACGCTTATACTCCGGCATATTACACACAATTAACGAGTATGTAATGAATGAAGGCCATACATATATTGAACAGGATATCTTAACCGACCAGGTGCTCACATTATTGAACACACAGACTGTATACTTTACGCCTGACGATGTGATAGGCGCATCATCTGTACTGGTCGATAAAGAAGCACTCGTTATCAATAAGGGACGCGTGTATATTCCGTCGCTCTTTTACTCAGAGATAAAGTCCGCAGAACAAATTATTGCGATGCAGTCGATAGAAGTAGAACATGATTATGACAAGGATGCTATTGCATCATGCATTGAAGATATTGAAGCCGACATTGGCATCACGTACAACGCACTTCAAAAGAATGCGATACATACAGCAATGAACGCGCACGTTTCAATCATCACGGGTGGTCCCGGCACAGGGAAGACAACACTCGTTAAAGGGATTATAGAGGCAATTCATCGTCTGCATAATTACGAAAATGTCGAAGAGTATGAAGATGATGATTATCCAATTAAACTCATCGCACCTACAGGCCGCGCTGCAAAACGACTGAGTGACCTCTCTGGACTAAGAGCCACAACAATCCATCGCTTGATTGGCTGGGGGCGTGATATGGAAGACGAGGCGTGGGCAGAAGTTGTGAGCGATGTAGATGCAGACTTTATAATTATTGATGAGATGTCAATGGTCGATACGTGGTTGTTTTATCAGTTGATTCGTAATATTCCTACGACGACTTCTATAATATTTGTTGGAGATAAAGATCAACTCCCGTCAGTGGGGCCGGGCAACGTGTTTTATGATTTGATTCATTCGCATGCAATTCCGCTCACAGAATTAAAAGAGGTCTACCGTCAAGGTGAAGGTTCAGGCATTGTCAAACTTGCGCATGCAATTAATAATAATGAAACGCTGGACCTTGGCGCTAAGATGAATAACATTTCATTTATAGATGCATCCGTTTATCAGATACCAAATTACGTACATGAAATTGTGACGCGTGCTGTTAAGAAAAGTTATACGATGCGTGACATTCAAGTTCTGGCACCTATTTACCGCGGCAATGCCGGCATCAACAATCTAAACAAAGTCCTGCAAAGTATATTGAACCCGGAGTCAGAAGACTTGTATGAACTCTCCATTTCGGACGTTGTGTTTCGCGAAGGCGATAAAGTGCTGCAACTCGTCAACAGGCTTGAAGATAATGTATTTAACGGAGATGCCGGAATTATAGAAGAGATTCGTCTCAGAGAACATCACCATGTAGATAATGACAGTATGACTGTGGATTTCGAAGGGCAAAAGATTACGTACGAAAGAAAAGATATGATTGAACTTTCCCATGCGTATTGCACAAGTATTCATAAAGCGCAGGGCAGTGAATATCCGATTGTCATTATGCCCATTGTCTCGAGTTACCACTCGATGCTCTATAAGAACATTATTTACACCGGTATTACGCGTGCAAAAGAATCGTTAATACTTTGCGGAGACAAGCATGCGTTTCATCAGGCGTTAAATCGTTATGTGCCAAAGCGTCACACGTCATTTAAAGAATATTTACAAGTGAGTCAGGATTTAACGGATGACGACTCGACACTGCCAGAATATTTAACTATGGACAACTTATATACCATACCTGCGCTAATCGGTATGGAGGGCATCTCACCATATGATTTCGTTGACAGCTGAGCGCGGACTTCATATAATAAATAGGTATAAAGCTATGAGCTTGAGTTTATAATGAATGCTTTTTAGAGACATTGTGGCTGGTGTGAACAATGACATTCATATAGACGTGCGACTTACAGCAGAACTAAATATCTTTGAGTGATACGTATGTATAACTTGGGTGGTACCGCGGATAAAATTCGCCCCTTTCATTAATTGAAGGGGTTATTTTTTTGAAATTTTTAAGGAGAGATATTCATGAAACAGTTAACAAGTAATGATGTGAGACGCATGTTTTTAGAGTTTTTTAAAGAAAAAGGTCATATGGTTGAGCCGAGTGCGCCACTCGTACCCATTGATGATGATTCTTTACTCTGGATTAACTCCGGTGTTGCGACGTTAAAAAAATATTTTGATGGCCGTGTCATTCCAGACAACCCGAAAATCGTTAATGCACAAAAATCAATTCGTACAAATGACATCGAAAATGTTGGGTATACAGCACGTCACCATACGTTCTTTGAAATGTTAGGAAACTTTTCTATTGGGGATTACTTTAAAGAAGATTCTATCCGCTATGCGTGGGAATTTTTAACGAGTCCAGACTGGATTGGCTTTGACCCGGATTTATTGTACGTCACAGTTCATCCGGAAGATGAAGATGCTTACAGATTGTGGCGAGAAGTCATTGGCCTCGATGATTCACGAATTACGCGTATTGAAGGAAACTTCTGGGATATCGGGGAAGGTCCATGTGGTCCGAACAGTGAGATTTTCTATGACCGTGGTCCAGAATATGGCTTAGAAGACCCCGTGTCTGAAATGTATCCAGGCGGTGAAAATGAACGCTACTTAGAAATCTGGAACTTAGTTTTCAGTGAATTTAACCACAACAAAGACGGCTCGTATACACCGCTTCCTAAGAAAAACATTGATACAGGCATGGGCCTTGAGCGCTTGGTGAGTGTGCTGCAAAACGGTAAAACAAACTTTGATACTGATCTGTTCACACCGATTATTAAAGAACTTGAGGCACTGAGTGGTAAGGCGTATGGCAATAACAAATCAGATGACACAGCGTTTAAAGTGATAAGTGATCACATAAGAACAGTGACATTTGCAATAGCAGATGGTGCCCTGCCGTCAAATGAAGGTCGAGGCTATGTACTGCGTCGTCTCATCCGCCGTGCGGTGCGCTTTAGTCAGGAACTCGGTTTAAATGATGCATTCATGTATAAACTTGTGCACATTGTAGCAGATCATATGCATGACTTTTACCCGGAAGTTTCAGCAACTAGCGAATTCATTGCAGACGTTGTAAAAAAAGAAGAAGAGCGATTTTTATCGACGCTTGATGAAGGCATTAAAATTTATGACGAAATGAAAGAAAACGCACAGAAAAATAATAATGTGCTCTCAGGCAGCGATGCATTTAAATTGTATGACACGTACGGTTTCCCGTTTGAACTAACAGTAGAATATGCAGAGTCGGATGGTCTAACAGTCGATAAAGAAGCGTTCGACACTGAAATGGAAGCACAAAGAAATCGTGCACGTCAGTCACGAAAAACATCTGAATCGATGCAGGTACAGTCTGAGACGCTCGCAAACATTGAAGATGAGACACAATTTGTGGGCTATCACACAACGCGAGCAGTAGGCACATTGTTGCACATTGTGCATGATGATACATCAAAAGAAAACTACGATGGGGACGACACGGTAGAGTTGATCTTTAGCGAGACACCATTTTATGCAACAAGTGGTGGACAAGTTGCAGATAACGGCGTAATTCACTCAGATAATGCAACGTTTGAAGTCGAAAATGTATACAAAGCACCACACGGTCAACATGTACATCAGGGCAGATTGGTAGAAGGTACGTTAACCCGTGGCGATTCGTACGCGTTAACAGTCGAGGAGCATGCGAGACATCACATTACTAAAAACCATACTGCGACTCACTTACTGCATCAGGCACTAAAAGATGTGCTTGGGAACCACGTCAATCAGGCAGGTTCACTAGTAGAAAAGAATCGTCTGCGCTTTGACTTTTCTCATTTACAAGGGTTAAGTGGGTACGAAATAGAGAAAATTGAAAGCATCGTGAACGATAAAATTTCACGTCATTTAGATGTCGTCATTGAAGAGATGCCGATTACAGAGGCAAAAGAAAGAGGCGCAATGGCATTATTTGGAGAAAAATATGGTGACGTTGTACGCGTTGTAGATATTGATACGTATTCAACTGAGTTGTGCGGCGGTATCCACGTTTCGAACACCGCTGAAATAGGTGTATTTAAAATATTGTCTGAAACAGGAATAGGTGCTGGCGTTAGACGTATTGAAGCGGTGACGAGCCAAGGGGCGGTTCAGTACTACGAAGATAAAGCGAACACATTAGCGTCAGTTGCACAACAACTAAAAGTTAAAGAAGAAAATGTGACAAAACGCATCGAACAATTATTAGAAGATAACAAAGCACTGCAACAAAATATTAAACAGTTAAAACAAGCAGGCAGCATGAGTGCTGCAGATATGTCAGCCTCAGTTGAAGAAATTGGCGATGTTAAATTCTTACCAGTTAAGGTAGAAGATGTTGCACCGAAAGAACTGAGAGATATGATGGACGATACAAAATCCAAATTCCAGGATGCAGTAATTGCACTTGTATCTGTGAATGATGATAAGGTCAGTCTGGTAGTCACTGTACCAAAATCTCTAACAAACATTGTAAGAGCTGGTGACTTAATGAAAACGATGGCTGAGGCAGTCGGCGGTAAAGGCGGCGGCAGGCCGGATATGGCACAGGGCGGCGGTACAGATATTACGCAAATAGATGCGTCTATCGAACAAGCCCGCAAGCATATAAAATATTCGCAAAATAAATAGCACTAATGCTATAATGATGTGAAAGCTTGAATGCGAATAGGGGTGTATATTGTGAATCACATAGATGAGACGAGACAGTTTGATGTAGAGGAACTGAGCGTAGAGGATATTAACCAAATACTCTCAAAGGTTTATCACACATTAAATGAGCGTGGTTATAACCCAATTAACCAAATTGTTGGTTACTTACAAAGTGGTGACCCTGCTTATATACCGAGACATAATGAAGCAAGAAATCTAATTCGTCATGTAGATCGCGATGAAATCATGGAAGTATTAGTACGCACTTATATAGACCAGGTCATAAATGACTAGAGTTTTAGGTCTGGATTTAGGTACTAAGACACTGGGTGTTGCGGTGAGTGATTTATATGGTTGGACTGCACAAGGGTTGTCCACTATTAAAATTGACGTGTCGAAAGACAACTATGGTTTGAGTGAACTTAAGCCGATTCTAGAGACATATGATGTAGATACAATTGTCGTAGGATTACCTAAAAATATGAATAATTCAATTGGTGAGAGTGGACAGCGTTCGATTGATTTTAGTAAAATGCTTGAAACATCGTTTCCACATGTTAAAATCACACTGTGGGATGAACGTCTAAGTACAGTTGCTGCAGAGCGCGTATTGCTTGAAGGCGATGTTTCTCGCAAAAAACGTAAAGCTGTCATCGATAAGATGGCCGCAGTATTCATATTACAAGGATATCTAGACCAACCAAAAAAGGAGAAATAATATGACGAATGAAGAATTGACATTTAATAATGAAGAAGAATTACTAACGCTTTACGATGATGAAGGAAATGAAGTACTATATCGTAAGTTGCTTGAGTTTTATCATCCTGAATTTAAAAAAGAATACATTATTCTTGCTGAAGAATCCAATTTCGCAGATGAAGATGGCGATATAGAGCTTATCCCTATGATCAATAGTGCAGATTCAGAAGGTGGCCATTTGCTGCCTGTTGAAACAGATGAAGAGTGGGATATGATTGAAGAAATTGTGAATACACAAATGGATGAACCTGAAGAGTAAAAAGATTTAAGAATAGCTTCCGCTTGGAGGCTATTTTTAGGAATGGAGTTATGAATGAGTCGACAAGATGACATTAAGTTTTCAAAGAATGTGTCTTCTTACTTATCACTGTTCGTGATTGGCATAGTAATAGTTGCAATGATTGCTGTAGTTATAATCGGATACTTGTATTTCATGAATCAGACGAGCCCGGTGGATGTAAGCGATACTGACACAAAAACAGTAGTTATTGAAGTAGGAACGGAGACAGATGATGTAGCGAAACAACTCGAAGAAGAGGGTATTATTTCTAATGCATTTTTCTTTGAATATTACTTAAAATTAAATAGTATGACCAATTATCAAGCCGGAGAGTATGAACTATCTCCATCGATGGACTTTGAAAGTGTAGCGAATACGATTTTGACAGGTGTTGTGTATCAAGAGGTGCTGTTCAGAGTCACTATTCCTGAAGGTTTCTCAGTTGAACAAATTGCTGATACATGGTCAAGAGAATTACCACTCTCAGCATCAGAGTTTATAGAGCAAGCAGAAGATGAAGCTTACTTGATGGAATTAATCGATGACTATCCGGATATGTTAACTACTGAAATTTTAGAAGATGACATAAAGTATCCATTAGAAGGCTATTTATTCCCTGCCACATATGACGTGTTGGAAGAAGATCCTTCAGCAGATACATTGATTCGTCAAATGCTGGATGCAACATATAACAACAGCTTCTCGTTATTTGCTCAAGCTGGCAATTACTCACTGACAATTGATGGACAGTCAGAAGAGAGATCATTCCATGAATTCTTAACGCTTGCTTCGATTATTGAACGTGAAGCAACGTCTCTTGCAGACCGCTCACAGATTGCGAGTGTGTTCATAAACCGTATGGCACTCAACCCGAGTATGCCATTACAGACAGACCCGACTGTTTTATATGCACTTGGTGAACACAGAGAGCAGGTATTATACGAAGACTTAGAAGTTAATGATCCGTATAACACGTATCTAAACGCTGGTTTACCACCGGGACCGATTTCAAATCCGGGTGTTGAATCTGTACAAAGTACTTTAAATCCTTCAAATACGAGTTATTATTACTTCCTGGCGGATTCAGAAGGTAATAACCACTTTGCAGAAACGTATGAACAACACTTAGAAAATAGAGCATTGTATATAAATAACTAAAAGTTACTCTTTTAAAAGAAGTTAACTTATGGTAATATATTTGCTAATGAACGAAACAACTGATAACTAACGTTATCAGTTGTATTTTTTGTATAGGTGATTAAGTTGTCAATTATAAATTATTGTGCAGAATTAAATGCACGAACGGAAGTTTTTCCTGAGGTGCATTCACTTGCACAAGAAAAAAATGTACCAATCATTGATCAAGATGCTTTAAATGTAGTGAAGCATATTGTCCGTCTATCTAAGGTAAAACATATATTAGAAATCGGTACTGCTATCGGTTACAGTGGCATGCACTTGCTAGAAGTCAATGACAATATTCATTTAACTACGATTGAAAAAGATACGGAACTGTATAATATCGCCACCAATCATTTTGAACAATATAATTACAAAGACCGGGTGCTGGCAATTCATGGTGATGCAAAAGAAGTGGAATTGCACACACTGGGTATATTTGACATGTTATTTATCGATGCGTCTAAAGCGAATAACGCGTTGTTTTTTGATAAGTATAAATCATTATTAACAGAAGACGGAATTGTCATTGTTGATAATATACTGGTGCGCGGACTCATTGTTGAAGAGAAAATAGAGAACAAAAAATTTAAATAAAATGGTTGAAAAGGTTAAACAATTTAATCAGCATATTGCTTACTCAGACTA
>JBGYPO010000129.1:0-20582 GCA_041838435.1 Aliicoccus sp.
AACGATTCGCTACAATCACATGTTTTTCGAACCGATTGTAGCGATTCAGATAACGATTCGCTACAATCACATGTTTTTCGAACCGATTGTAGCGATTCAAGTAGCTATTCGCTACAATCACATGTTTTTCGAACCGATTGTAGCGATTCAAGTAGCTATTCGCTACAATCACATATTTTTCGAACCGATTGCAGCGATTCGTCGTTCAATAAATCACTCCCTCAATACCAAGCAACTTCTCCTTAATGTCCACCCCACCGGTATAGCCACCAATGCTGCCGTCAGAACTAATCACGCGGTGGCACGGGACTATAATTGAAATAGGGTTTTTACCATTCGCATTCGCGACCGCACGAGAGTATGTTTCACCAGAACACCGAACAGCCAGCTCTTTATATGAAATCGTCTCCCCAAAAGGAATACGTCTCAACTCATTCCAGACCAACTGTTGAAATTCGGTACCGCGATCAAATTCTATTGCAACACTAAACGTCTCAAGCTCACCCAAAAGATACATCTCTAGTTCTCGCATGCATTGCGCCGCTACTTCACAGTCAACTTCCGTGTAGTCATACAGCACACCAACATCATCCGCAACATAATTAATCCCAACAACATACTCGCTATCCAAGACTTTTATCTCGAGTATCTTGCCAATCGACTCAGCATTATAATAGTACGTTTTAATCAAATCTAAACGACTCCTTTAGCACGCTTATTGTATAACGCGATAAAAATATACCCAATAAATAAGAATCCAACAATTACCAGGAACAATACTTGCATATTATACATGTCGACAATGATACCGCCGGCAAGTGGTCCGATGGCTCTGCCTAAAGTTGCTGTTGAGGTGACCACACCCTGATACGAGCCTTGCTTACCCTTAGGTGCGAGCTGATTTGCAATCGTTGGCAGGGCTGGCCATACAAACATTTCACCAAATGTCATAATAATCATACCAATCAAGAAGCCAGTAAATGCCACTTGGAATGACGTAAACACAAACGCAATGATAAAAATACTCAGCCCAATAATCAATTGAATATTTAATCGAGCTTCATAACGCTTCACGATTGGACGAATCAAAGGTTGTCCAAGTAATATAAGCAAACCATTCGCAGTCCAAATTAAACCATACTGACTGAGACTAATATTTAACTGTTGTGTATAAGTAGCAATGGTCGTTTGCCATTGCACATAACCTGCCCAGCATAGTAAGAACACACCACATGCCATTAACAACGTGATAAAACGCGTGCGATTCATATCTACATTAATATTCGTCAACTGCGCTTGCATCTGCTGGTCTTCTTCAGGCACTTCATAATTAAATTGCGTAAAGGCAATAATCACAAAGACAACGAACAAAATTAAGTTTGCATAAAATATGTAATCAAATGAAATCTGAGCAACAAATCCTGCTGCTGCCGTACCAATAGACACACCCAAATTCTGTGCCAAGTAAATGGCATTAAATGTTTTACGGCCACCACTTGGCCAAACGATTCCTGCCATCGCATATATAACAGGTACGATTACACCATAACCGAACCCTATTAAGATAAGTAATACCGCATAAATCGGCCATTCATGGTTAAGTACCAAACCAATCAAACATAGTAAGACAAATAGGACAGCATAACGCAGCGTCAGCTTACTACCGATTCTATCGAATAGCCATCCGCCAAATAAACTACCGATTACCCCTGTCAATGCATTTAGCATGAGGATGATACCCGCTGTCGTTAGCGATTGATCTAGAAATTCATTCATATATATAGTATGCATCGGCCATAAAAAAGATGAACCGGTAACATTTATAGCCATACCAATAACTAACCACCATACGATTTTCGGCATTCTTATCCCTCCATTTTGAAGTTTACTCTTATCTAATGTGTGATACAATCCTTTTTAGAAAGTATGGTGAAGAAACTTTGACTACATTCCCTTATCGCCTAGATACCAAGCGATATCACACATTTAATTATCATTTAAAACAACACTTTAACGAAAAAGTTTTTAAAGTAGCGCTTGATGCAGGATTTGATTGTCCTAACAGAGATGGCACAGTCGCTTATGGTGGGTGTACATTTTGTTCGGTCGCAGGCAGCGGAGATTTTGCCGGAGATAGAGTTGACCCTATTCCAGTACAATTTGAGAAGATAAAAAATAAAATGCATTCACAGAAATGGAAAGACGGTCAGTACATCGCCTACTTTCAAAGTTTTACGAACACACACGCACCATTACATATACTAAAAGAAAAGTTTGAAGCAGCTTTAGCGATTGATGGTGTCGTTGGATTATCAATTGGCACAAGACCAGACTGCCTCCCTGATGATGTTGTTGAATATTTAGCAGAGCTTAATTCACGCACATATTTATGGGTAGAGCTTGGATTACAAACCATCCATGAAAGTACGTCGCGTTTAATCAACCGGGCTCATACGATGGATGTCTACTATGAAGGTGTCAAAAAGTTAAGAACACATAACATCAACGTATGTAGTCACATCATTAACGGGTTGCCCTTAGAAGACACTCAGATGATGATGGAAACAGCAGAGGAGGTTGCTCAAATGGATGTTCAAGGCATCAAAATCCATCTCTTACATTTACTGAAGAAAACACCGATGGTTAAGCAGTATGAAAAAGGAATGCTTGAATTTTTATCTAAGGATGAATACATAGCCCTCGTCGTCAATCAACTCCGCGCGCTTCCACCAGAAATGATTATTCACCGTATAACTGGTGACGGTCCAATCGACCAGTTAATCGGCCCGATGTGGAGCGTCGATAAGTGGGATGTATTGAACTCGATTGACCATGCACTTGAAGCGGAGGATATTTATCAGGGAGATAGATTTGAGGTGAACAAAAATGCTAAACCGTATATTGCCACACGCGAAATTCCTCGCTAGTGAAGTGATTCAACCGACTGACACCGTCATAGACGCAACATGTGGCAATGGTCACGACACATTATTTTTAGCTCGTCTTGTACCTGAAGGGAAAGTTTATAGTTTTGATATTCAAGAAGTGGCACTTGAGAGTGCCGAGGAGAAATCTTCAGACTACACAAACATCGAGTATGTACATGACTCGCACGCAAATGTTGAAAAATATATACAAGCGCCTGTCCGCGCCGCGATGTTTAACTTGGGTTATTTACCAAGTGGTGATAAGACAATTACAACAGAGGCCGGTTCTACGCTAGCTGCAATTGATAAAATCTTTGACATACTCAGTGTCGGCGGACGCATTGTTATCGCGGTATATCATGGTCATCCGTCAGGAAAAGATGAAAAGCTGGCGCTTGAAGATCACCTCACACAATATGACCAAAAAGTCGCGCAAGTGTTGAGATATGAATTTATCAATTCAAAAAATAATGCGCCGTTCCTTATTGTAATAGAGAAGATAAAATAAATTTAATTGAGAAATCCGTACGTTTAACTCCTAGGCGAATAGCTTGATACCGAGACTACTGGCTCGGGCGCTGCCCCTGGAAAGAAAACGTACGGATTTATTTAAGACACGAAGTTTTATATCATCAAACCGATACTATACAAACGCGTTGTTAAAAATTTGTCAATTAAGTACATCGGAAACTCAACATTTTCGTGCTGTAATATGCTATGATTTGCTTGTTCTAACATATGAACTTCTATATATTGGCTTCGAATATTTTTTAAACTCTTAGACGAGAGAAAAGGTTCAATGATTTCATTTTCTGTACTAAACAATCCTAGCATAGGGACACCCTGAGTGTTTTCAATGCTATCGGATGTTTTTTTCATTTGATTCGTCACAACTCGGTACCATTGATAACTGACCTTCTCTATCATCAGTTCATCATTTTCATACTTTTCGAGATAAAACGGATCATCAGTAAAATAACTTAATTTGATACCTGGATCAAACCTGCTCTCGTCACTCGTTGCTCTAATACTTGTACGTATTGTGTTCTTTCTATTTATAAACGACTGCCTAAGTGCGAGCATCGGGTTGATTAAAATGACACCGTCAGGCTGAATCATTTTTAAGCGCACAGCTTCAAGAATTACGAGTCCACCAAGACCTTGTCCAAAGAAATATGTTGGCAACTTGTAATCTTTTGCCACATTGCTCCAGTCGGTAATGCGCTCAGTATATTGTTCGAATGAACTAATATGCCCCTTGTTAAGACGTGTCGTCTGGCCATGTCCAGGCAAGTCGCCTGTCACAACATGGTAACCACGACGTCTAAACTGAAATATAAGCTCGGTATAATAGTTATGATGCTCTAACATGTCATGAACGACAACAATGACACCTTTAGGTTGTTTATCAGTTTCCCATTTCCACATAAGATTTCCTCAATTCAAAGCTTTGTATGATAAAATAATTATAACAAAATTTATTGCGGAAAGGATGGTAATACTGTGATTGAATACAAAGGGAAACGACCAAGTGTACATGAAACCGCTTTTGTTGCGCCAAATGCAACGATTATAGGTGATGTAGAAATTGGGGCATATTCATCTGTGTGGTTTAATTCCGTACTTCGTGGAGATATTGCACCGATTCGTATCGGAAACTATTCTAATATACAAGACTTATCAATTTTACACGAATCACCTGATATGCCACTTATTATTGAGGACAATGTGACAGTAGGTCATAAAGTGACACTGCATAGTTGTACTATAAAAAAAGGTGCATTAATTGGTATGGATTCTACAATTTTAGACGGCGCAATAATAGGAGAAAATGCATTTGTCGGCGCTGGCAGTTTAGTAACAGGTGGTAAAGAAATCCCACCGAACTCGCTCGTCATGGGACGTCCAGCAAAATTTGTACGCGAGCTTACAGAAGAAGAATTAGAGGAAATGAAGCAGATTAACAAAACATATGTTGATCATATACCACATTATAAAACAGAAAAGTAGGAGGATTTTGCATGTCTTTATTTAAAAATACTGTCATTCAATTGTCTGAGAATAAGACATTAAATGACTTAACTAAGAAAATGGGATTGAGATTTGGTGCACGTAAGTTTGTTGGAGGCGTGACAACAGACGATGCAATCAAAACATTTAAAAAGATTAATGCGGACGGCATGGGCGTAACATTTGATAACTTAGGTGAGTTTATCACTGATACGATGGACGCGACTCATGAGAAAGACTTAATTTTAGAAATGATAAAAGAAGTAGACGCACAGAATATTAGAGCACACGGCTCTATCAAACTAACTCAAATTGGCTTAAACATCGATTATGATTTCTGTAAAGATAACTTAAGAGAAATTTTAGAAGCTGCAAAACAACTGGGTGTTTTTATCAATATCGATATGGAAAGCTACAACGTTTACGATCAAACAATTCGTTTGTTTGATGAAATGCATGCGGAATATGATAACGTCGGGACTGTCTTGCAATCTTACTTATTCGATTCTGAAGAAGATGTTATCAAATATAAAGATGAGCGTCTGCGCATTGTAAAGGGTGCATACAAAGAAGACCCAAGCGTCGCACTGCAAGAGCGTGAGAGCATTGACATTGCATTTGAAGAGTTAATCAAGAAGCATCTAAAAGAAGGAAAAGGATTCACATCAATTGCGACACACGACCACAACATCATCTATAACATCATTGATTTTGTAGAACGTGAGAACATTGATAAGAATACATTTGAGTTCCAATTCTTATATGGGTTCAGATATGACTTAGCAAAACAAATTCTTTATAAAGGTTACTCGGTATGTATTTATGTACCGTATGGGAATGATTGGTATGCGTACTTCATGAGACGTATTGCTGAACGCCCACAAAACATCAATTTACTTGTTCAAGATACGATGAGTAACCCAACAGTTAGATACGGCGTGATAATTGGAGCTGCTATTGTTGCATTTAGCGTATTATCGTCAATTGTAAAATTCTTTAGAAAATAATAATAAAAGGCCATATAAATGATTAATTTAGTCATTTATATGGCCTTATTTTATATGACGTCTTTTATCTCTTGTGCAATATCTTTTGTCATCTCATAAATATCAGACACAGCATTCGATAAATATGTCATGCCGAATGTAAGTTCACCTAGCGCAAACATTTGTTTCTGAACACCGTATTTAGGACTTATTACATGGTAATGCGCATCTATCTCAAACCCGCCCAGGTGATGTGGTTTGATTAATTCTTGAGAAAATAAGTACTTAATTAAACGATTGGATGATTTTTCAATGTCATTATGTGGTCCTGTTGCATTAATTACAACATCCATGTCATATGTTGCGCCTTTTGTTTTTAATATGAAGTGATTATTGTATTCTATTTCTTCAAGATTTTCTACCATTATAAGCTTCGACACCAGCAACCATTCGACAATATCTTCAGCAACAGCCAACGGCATTGGCGAGTAGTTTTCTTCTATATATGGATGATAATGTTTCATCATATACGCTTGATCGTCACCACTCATTTTATGTAAGTAATGCGTAAATACTTTATTGAATTCTATTAGGAAATATTCAAGCTTTCCCACGCTCTCTTCGTGCTCTAAATCAAATGTTAAGTCCTCAATGATGCGCCCTGTTTTTCTTTTAAATAACGACAGGTCTAAACCTTGATGTCGCGCTTCTTGTAAAAATAGCTCTTTTACATCTTCAAGATTTAAATTATTATCCTTCATACGTGCACCGAGAGCATCGTGAGTAAGATATTTAAATTCAAATGTATGACTCACACCACGTACTGCCGGCATCTCTTTATCTCGACTAAACATATAAACCTTATCCAGCTTGCGCTCGATTAATAAGTAGCGTAGACAATCGATACCACTCAATCCAGAACCGATAATTGCAACATTTCCATCGATATCATTTAAATTTTCTGTAAGTGGATATGCATTATAGATAAAATTCGGCGTCCCTTTTAATTCATAAGGGTCGACGTATTCAAGCATGCCAATACCTAAGTAAACATAATCATATTCGAAAGTCTTGCCATCGAAACGCGTTCTATATACTTTACCATCATAATCAAGTTGCTCAATACGCCCATATTTATAGTGAATATTTTCATGGTGCTCTATGATATCTGTAAGTATTTCATGCATGTATTGACCGAATGTTTCTCTCGTACAAAAACGGTCGTAGTGAATCCCTTTATCATCCAGCCAATCTGCTAGATGATTAGGGTCATCGTCAAGCATCATTTCATGAACCGGTACATTAGACATCAGATATTTACTGTCTTCTATATATGCATTTCCCCGACCGAATTGTGACTGGCTATCTACGATATCAATATTAAGCGTCTTTAAATCATTAATTTCTGTTAAATTCTTTAAGAGAGATACTGTAGAAACACCAGCACCAATCATCAGTAATCGCTTCATTTATATACCTCCAAATAACGTTTTAAAAAAGAGCCTAATATAGGCTCTTACGGATTTAATGTTTTAAGCTGTTCAACGATATCAGTTAAATCTTTTACAGTATATTGGAAACGGCCGTGGAATACATATTTGTTAAAGTATTCATCCAACTCTTCATTTCCTATTAATACTTTTACTGATGGATCCTCTGAGTAGTTTGCAATTGAATAATTCCCATTGTCCTGTGGGTTAAAGAAAATCACCGGCACAACATCAAATTGTAATTTCAAAACATTTTTTAATTTTTCAGCTGTTAACTTCGTTTCTTCAATCATGTGATTGAAGTGATTTACGACAACATTCAGGTCATCTTTCTTCTCGAAGATAAATGTCTGCTCTGTCTTTTTATCTAGGTTTAATAACTCAAAGAAATTCTCTACATATGGCAGCTGTTCAAAGTTTTGTTCGTTCACACCATGAATAATGTGCCCTTTCCAAAATCTTGATTCTAATAAATAGATACCAGTACGCGTTAACACAAGGTGATCTATCTTTCTTGTGTTTGTATAGTTTCTAGAAGGTAAATAAATACTTGAGAGGATATGCATGTCCATATCTCTAATTTTATCTTCTTTAACGAGTCTGTTTTTGATGTCGATGAGCGCTAAATCAGTTAAGTACTCACCCTTACTAGAAGTGAATTGCGACACACTATTTAAACGATTGTTTAAACGTTCTGTATCTTTGTTGTATTTCTCATTTAAACTCGAAACTTCTTTCTTATGTTCTAAGCGTTCTTCCTCTTGACTTGCTTCAAACTCTTCTTGGATTGTCGTTTTTTCGTGTTCATATTCTTCCGAAATTTTGTTCACTGTACTACGACTGCGGAAAAAGTATACTAAAAATACAATAAGAACAATGAGAAGGACTGCACTCACAGCGATAAAAATGGGATCCAATAAAATATCTGTGTTCATATTAACTCAACCTTTCTAACTTTTTAATCGTTTCTATTATTATAGCAAAATTATAAAGAATAAATTAAAAAATAAATGTTTTAATTTAGAACTTTCGGGAATATACATATTACCTTACGACAAATAATTAGATAAGTAAGGATTACAAAATAGTTAAGAGATTATTTAGGAGGAATTTAGTTATGGAACTTAAAAAATATTTACTTGCTGGTGGTATTGCATCAGTACTCGTGTTAGGTGCTTGTGGTGATGATGATGCTGCAGATACTGAAGGAAACGATGGTATGGACACACCTGACGAGAGTGAAGAATTAGATACAACTGATGAATTAGAAGTAGAAGAAGATGTCGAAGAAGACGTTGAAGAAGATACAGATGAAGACGTTGACGTAGATGTCGATACTGATGAAGAAGATGCTGATGCAGACGCTGATGACGAAGCTTAAGGCTTGTCATTGCTATTATAAATGCACCCACTCTTTCGAGTGGGTGTTTTTATATTTCACTTTAAATTTGCCAGTAGTTGCTCAGTCATATTTTTTTGTTCCCAAGGCACGTTTAAATCTTCGCGTCCAAAGTGACCATAAGCTGCTGTTTGCTTATATATTGGACGTCTTAAATCAAGCATATTGGCAATGCCGTCCGGAGACAAGTTGAACGTGTTTCTCACAGCTTCAACTAATGTCGCTTCAGATTTCTCACTTGTTCCAAACGTATCTATAGAAATCGAAATCGGTTGAGATACACCAATTGCATAAGATAACTGAATTTCACACTTCTTTGCTAGACCTGCTGCGACAATATTTTTTGCAATATAGCGTGCTGCATACGCTGCAGACCGATCAACCTTTGTCGGATCTTTCCCGCTAAATGCGCCCCCACCGTGTCTCGAATAACCACCATAAGTATCCACGATAATTTTACGACCTGTGAGACCAGCATCTCCTTGTGGTCCACCGATTACAAAACGTCCTGTCGGATTGATAAAATACTTCGTATCTTTATCGATGTATTTACTTGGAACAACAGGTTTTATCACATGTTCAATAATATCCTCATAAATTTGATACGCAGGCACGTCAGCGTGGTGTTGAGTCGAAATAACGATAGTGTGAACACGCAGTGGTTCGCCGTTTTCGTCATATTCTATCGTTACCTGTGTTTTACCGTCAGGTCGCAGATAATTTAATGTGTCAGACTTTCTGACTTCTGTCAGTTGTTTTGCAAGTCCGTGTGCCAAATGAATCGGTAACGGCATTAGCGTTTCTGTCTCGTCACATGCAAAACCGAACATTAGTCCCTGGTCTCCTGCGCCAGTTTCAACATTTTCTGTATCACGTGTTTCGATGGCATTATTGACACCTTGTGCGATATCATCTGACTGTTCATCAATCGCTGTTAGTACAGACATTGTTTTAAAGTCAAAGCCAAAACGTGCATCGGTGTAACCAATATCTTTTACAGTCTCACGAACTATTTTAGGAATATCCACATATGTTTCTGTCGAAATCTCCCCTACTATTAAACATAATCCAGTATTCACGACTGTCTCACACGCCACACGTGCGTATGGATCTTGTGCAATCAATGCATCGAGTATCGCATCTGACACTTGGTCAGCGATTTTATCAGGATGTCCTTCAGTAACAGACTCTGATGTAAATAATCTTCTTTCCAACTTAATTCCTCCTACAGATTTGATGCCATCTCTTTCACAAATAAAAAAGCCCTTCTCATATATAAGAGAAAGGCTTACGCGCTTTGTCTTATCGTCCAGAAAATTTCCTGCTCACATTAGCACCTTTCTAAATAAATAGAGGTTGCTGGACATCAACGGGTGTGAATCCCTCCGTCTCTCTGGATAAGAGATAACTCACTTGGTAGTATAGTCAATTTCTATAATTAATTCAAGAGCAAATCAGTTATTTGATAAAAGTTCATCGGAAAGTTCATTATTTCTCAATTATAATGTGAAGGCTCTATGTTATAATATTTTTATCAATATAAATATTTGGAGGACTGTTCTATGGTAGATTACACAGCACTTATTGATGAATTAGTGCAAAAAGAAGATACTCATAAACAATTGACGACTTCTCAACTCGTGGAGGCTTCGATCCGTCGTGGTGAAGGCCGTTTAACAGAAACGGGAGCACTTGCGGCAAATACAGGTAAATACACGGGACGCAGCCCGAAAGACCGCTTCATCGTTGAAGATGATATTTCTCGAGATAAGGTAGATTGGGGTAGCGTTAACCAACCGGTATCCCAAGAAGTGTTTGATAATCTGTTTAAACAAGTCATGAATCACCTTGGCCGTAAAGAAGAAACATTTGTCTTTAATGGTTATGCGGGTGCCGATGAAAAAACACGTATTAATATTCGTGTCGTTAACGAGTTTGCATGGCATAATATGTTTGCTCGCACGATGTTTATCCGTCCTGAAACGCGTGAAGAAGGATTAAACATTGCGCCTGATTTCACTGTAGTCTCTGCGCCTAAATTTAAAGCGAACAGAGCAGTAGATGCTGTAAACAGCGAAGCATTCATCATTGTCTCTCTCGAGAAAAAAATTATTTTAATCGGTGGTACTGAGTATGCTGGTGAGATGAAGAAATCTATCTTCTCAATCATGAACTTCTTGTTACCTGAGCAAGGCGTTCTCAGCATGCACTGTTCAGCAAACGTGGGTGAAAACAAAGATGTTGCGTTGTTCTTTGGTTTATCCGGGACAGGTAAGACAACGTTATCTGCAGATCCACACCGTGATTTAATTGGTGACGATGAGCACGGCTGGAACGACGAAGGCGTATTTAATATCGAAGGTGGATGTTACGCTAAGGCGATTAATTTAACTGAAGAAAAAGAACCGGAAATTTTTAATGCGATTCGCTTTGGTACTGTGTTAGAAAATGTTGTTTTAGATGATGATAACTTACCAGATTATGATGATAATTCATTAACTGAAAACACACGTGCAGCTTATCCAATTCACCACATTCCAAACGCACGTATTCCATCAGTTGCCGGTCATCCGAAAACAATTATCTTCTTAACAGCTGATGCATTCGGTGTCTTGCCTCCAATCTCACGTTTGAATAGACACCAGGCGATGTATCATTTCTTAAGTGGATTCACTTCGAAGCTTGCAGGTACTGAGCGTGGAGTTACTACACCACAGCCAGTATTCTCAACATGCTTCGGCTCACCATTCTTGCCGTTACATGCATCTGTTTATGCGAACATGCTTGGAAAATTAATTGATAAACATGATGTGAACGTTTATCTTGTTAACACAGGTTGGACTGGCGGAGAATATGGCGTCGGTCGCCGCATGGACTTGAAGCACACGCGTTCGATGGTTAGACGCGCAATTAGTGGAGACTTAGAATTAAAAGAATATAAGAAAGATCCAGTATTCGGACTGAGCGTACCAGTTAAAGTTTCTGGTGTGCCAACAGAAATTTTACAACCACGCGATGCTTGGCAATCAAGTGACGCTTACGATGAAAAAGCGAACGAGTTGAAAAAACAGTTCATCGAGAACTTCAAAAAGTTCGGCGATGCAGCACACGAAATCGAAGAAAATGGTGGCTTCAAAGCCTAATTAATATCTAGACCCCCGCACATTGTTGATGTGTGGGGGTTTTTGATTTGGATTGTCAATATATGGTTCGGTGTTATATTGAGTATCATTTCGGACTTATTCATATCAGAAATACCTGATTTTGATATAAAGACTATATTTTTGTGACTGCTTATAACAGTTTCCGAATTACTGATATATAGAGTGTCATTACGGACTTGTTCATATCAGAAATACCTGATTTTGATATAAAGATCATGTTTTTTTGACTGCTTATAACAGTTTTCGAATTACTGATATATAGAGTGTCATTTCGGACTTGTTCATATCAGAAATACATGATTTTGATATAAAGACTATCTTTTTTTGACTGCTTATAACAGTTTCCGAATTACTGATATATAGAGTGTCATTACGGACTTGTTCATATCAGAAATACCTGGTTTTGATATAAAGACTATGTTTTTTTGACTGCTTATAACATTTTCAAGGCTCAGTTATAGTTAACGTAATAATTGTTTATACTTACGAACTGTAGGACTGGATATTATTCCTCCAGTTAACTTATTAACATCATTCGAACTCATCTTCAAATCAGGATTATATGCATTTAACTCAGAAATAATCATATCCATGGCTTCTTTCATTGAAACCCTCTTATTACAACTTCTACATATCAAATTCCGAGAAGATACTTTCTCAATAAAATTAAAACATTTATCACAAACAATACCCTTCTTCATAGTCTTCACATCAAATTCAAAAGGCTTATAGTATTTAGTGACAAGCTTTCTCCTGGATTCAATTATTCCTCTGATTTCAGAAAAATCATAGTTATTGGGTTTCAAAATATATGGCAGCTTTTTATCGAGTTGAAAACTGAGCAACACATTATTCCCCGGATAAAGCCCATATATCATTTGCGCCGGATTCATAAAAACTACAAACGACTCCACAGATAAAGGTACGTTAATCTCTTTAAATAATTGTTGCAAAATAAACTTTTGGGATAATGCCTGCCCCATTGGTGACTTATTCATTACCTGCCCATTCTCAAATTTCCAAGTGTCATTATTGTCGATGACCAAGTCAACGTTCAAATTCTTAATCTCAAATATATAAACAAGATTACTTGCAATCACAAGGTTGTCTATCTGACACTCCTTGTCATCATCATATTCAAACATAAAATTTTTAATATGAATCAGATTTTGATTCTGAACTATTCCAGCAACTTTGCTGTCAAATAAAACTTCTCCGCTATACCCCGCTTCTTCACGCGCCAATTTCTCGCGCTCCTTATCACTCAAACTAACACGTGCTTCTCTAAACAATAATTGTTGATGGCTCAATGTACGATTTCTCAAGGATAAAACCCCCTGATTATTTAATATCATACCCGTCAAAAAATAGCACATTACACTTTTGATGTTTCTGTACTGTTTTTTCAGCAATAATTAAAAAACTGTACGAAAACCGCACAGTTTTATCGTTTCTGCATTCAATTTTGTAAAAATCGTAGGTTCAAAATATTATTTCTCCACCATACTCCAAAACAGCTGTTTCATGTGCTTAATCGCAGGCGGACTAAAGGCATGAACTTCATCCTCAAATATTTCGTAAGTGTAATGATGCTCTCGTGCCTCCAAATAATCAACTAAAATTTCAGCATTTTTAATATCTACATGGCGATCTTTTCTGCCATGAATAATTAACACCTTAGGTAAATAGATATCATCATTTATCGCTTCACGTGCATCATAGGCCTCAGAATCCTTCTCCGGATGTCCGATTATGCGTCTCATCATACCTCTTAAATCCTGACGCTCCTCATACATCTGGTAAATCGAACTCACCGCATTCACCATCAACAGTCCATCAACTGCAACGTACTTCAATGTATTCAACGCCTGAATACCCCCACGCGAAAAACCAATCAAGTTCACTTTAGCCCGGGGGTATCTCTCCCGCAGCACCCCAATCAACGCCGTCACATCTCGAACATCCGCACCAGCTAGCTCATCCATACCCTCTCCGCTGTTGCTCCCGCGATAATATGGACCGACGACTACCGCATCATCTCGCATAAACTGCAGTAACCGACCTAAGCGAACCTTACCCACCTGCCCCTTACCACCGCGCAAGTACACATTGATATATTTCACGTCACTCATCTTTGGCGCAATCATCAGTGCCCGCACCTGATAAATATCAGATAAATACGTCACTTCACTCGATTCCCACTTTTCCGTTTCATAAGTATATTTATTAACCTTTAAAAAATTCATGACTCAAACTCATTTCATATAAATATTGTATACAGGCATCATCAAGCAGCGGACTTTTATCCTTTTCATCAACCCAGTCAAGCGTCCGCACATGCACCGGCCCATCCGTTTCTAAGTAATCGTCTTTTACCTCTACATGGGATACCCGCGCAAATATCACACCCTTAACTATATCAGGCTGACTGTCCACCCGATAAAACCCCACATACTCATACGTATCAATCACACCGCCAGTTTCTTCAAATAACTCACGACGGCAAGCGTCTTGAAGCGTTTCACCTGCCTCAATTTTTCCACCTGGGAATTCGACACCCCGCAGACGATGACGCGTCAGCAAATATTGATCATTATATTTCGGGATGACCAATACATGCGCAATATCTGTGCTTTTATTATTTAAATGTAGCGTCACTGTGTGACCTTGGCTGTCAATAAATTTCATAGTCAGTTCCCTCAATTGATTTATATGAAGTGGCATAATACAATAATATCTAGGTGAAGCCATTGAAACGAATATTTATATACTTAGTACGATTATACCAAAGATTTATCTCGCCATTATTTCCACCAAGTTGTCGCTTTGAACCAACGTGCTCAAACTATGCCGTTGAAGCATTGCAGGAACACGGTGCATTTAAAGGTACGTATCTCGCAACTGCACGAATACTTAAATGTCATCCACTCCATCCGGGTGGATATGACCCAGTTCCATTCAAAAAGCAAAAAGAGAAGTCATAGCTTCTCTTTTTTTGTGTCTACATATTCTACTTTGTTTAAACGGCGCGACACCTTCCCAGTTGATGTCCGTAAAATTTCTTCTACAAATATAAAATCTTTTGGGTGCTTAAAGCGCGCGAGGTCTTTATCGAATAGTGCTTTAATTGCCCCCACTAATGCTTCATTATATGCGCCTTCAATAAGCAGCACAGGGACCTCTCCCCACTCATCTGAAGCACGCTTTACAACGACAACGTGTATATCAAGGTGTGCATGAATCAAGTCCTCTATTTCTTTCGGATATATATTCTCACCACCAGAAATAATCAAGTCCTCACGCCGGTCGAGTACATATAGATAACCTGCATCATCTATGTGCCCGATATCTCCTGTACTAAAAAATCCATCTCGCTTTAGAATATCAGCATTTAAATAGCCGGGCGTCACATTATCAGAACCCACCCAAATATGACCCTCACTATCAAGCTTAATATAGCCACCGTCTATTCTACCGACTGCGCCCTCAAGTATTTTGGGATCATCAAACGATATCGTAATCATCTGAGACATCGTCTCGGTCATGCCGTACGAATTATAAACTTTTATATTCCTGTCTATCGCTGCTTTTAATAGACGCACGCGCACATTCGCACCACCGAGCAACACACTCACATTTGACCAGTCGAAGTCCTTATGAATAAGACGTTCCAGCATAACCGGAACAAAGCTCGTGTGCGTGACGTTATGCGTATCTATTAAAGCGAGCACTTTATCTTCGTCAAAGGTTTCACTCATCACAAGCGTACTCCCCGTAATCAGCGTTCTAAAAATGATGGACAATCCTGATATATGGTAAATCGGATTCACACACAGCCACGTACTCGAGTCATCGTATGCGAGCGTTGACCGGCACTGCGCTTCAGAAGCCATATGATTGGCATAGGTCTGAATCACAGCTTTTGCACGACCCGTTGTTCCAGAGGTAAACATCACCGATAAAGTATCAGCAGGCTTAAATGTTTCATCCAAAAAACCAGAAGAATCCAAATGCTCCAGTTCCTCATACTCAATGACTCGAACGTCACTAAGTGATAAATCCCGTGTAGTAATCACAACGTCGACATCTATATCATTAAGCTGCCACTTAATTTCAGACGCTTGCAAACGATTATTTATAAGCACAATCTCAACGTCTGCCAGCATACATGCATTGATCAAAAAATAAGACGCTGCATTATTTTGAACAAACAATGCAATACGCGTCGTATCTAACGCGCGTATATGACGCGCAAGCTGACGTGACCGTGCATACACCATTTGAAATGTATATATTTCATCATTAAAAATAAAAGCCGTTTTGTCCGGCATATCTTCCGCTCTTTTAACCAGCCAATGCGTATTCAAATGAACACCTCCAAATCATTAAAAATAATCCGAATACTGAAATCAATATCCGGACTACAATTATAGTTACTATTATTTAAGGGAATTTCGGGAACTGATCAAAGTCAGGATCGCGCTTTTCTTTAAATGCATCGCGTCCTTCTTTTGCTTCATCAGTCGTGTAGTAAAGTAATGTTGCGTCCCCTGCAAATTGCTGTAAGCCTGCAAGTCCATCCGTATCTGCGTTCATCGCAGCCTTTAAGAAACGGAGCGCTGTCGGTGAATGCTGCATGATTTCTTCACACCACTTTACAGTCTCATCTTCAAGCTGCTCAAGTGGCACTACTGTGTTTACTAAGCCCATATCCAGTGCTTCTTGTGCCGTATATTGACGACATAAATACCATATCTCACGTGCTTTTTTATGTCCGACAATTCTTGCTAAGTAACCTGAACCATAACCAGCATCAAACGAGCCCACCTTTGGTCCAGTCTGTCCGAATCGTGCATTCTCAGCAGCAATAGTTAAATCACAGACGACATTAAGGACTTGTCCGCCGCCAATTGCCCAGCCTGCGACCATCGCAATAACCGGCTTAGGAATCACGCGAATTAAGCGTTGTAAATCAAGTACGTTTAGACGTGGAATATCATCTTCTCCAACGTAACCACCGTGGCCACGCACACTCTGGTCTCCTCCAGAACAGAACGCTTTGTCACCTTCACCTGTCAGAATAATAACAGCGACTTCCTGATCATCACGCGCGCGAGAAAATGCATCAATCATCTCGTTCACAGTAAGTGGTGTAAATGCATTATGCACCTCTGGACGATTGATTGTTACCTTCCCAATACCGTTATACTTTTCATATTTAATTTCTCTATATTCTTTTACTGTTTGCCACTCTCTAGTCATAATTTTACTCCTTCACATTCTTTAAGAATTTTAGAACACTAAGATAAAATGCCTCTGGTGATTCTAAATGTACATTATGCCCTGCATTATCTATAATGACCAATTCAGACCATTCGTTACTCTTATTCATTGCTGTATTAATCTTAACAAATTTTGAATCATTTTTTCCGACAATTAATAATATTGGACATTCTACATGCGTAAATAAATCACCGAAATATGGCTGCACACCTGTACCATACACAAGTAAACTGCGCGCGACTAATAATGGATCCTGTCTACTGCGGTTCTCCCGCTGCGCATGATAACTTGACTCGCTAAGGCGCTCCCGTGATTCAAATAACGGCATAGCTTCCCATTCATCCAAGAAACTCTCAAAGTCATTTTTCACATGTCCTGCCCGCGCAATATCCACCTGTAGGCGTTTAGCACGTGCGTCCACATCTTTAATACCGACCGTTGTACTCTCTAAGATAGCAGAGCGAAACAACTTCGGGTAGTTGACTAACAATGCAACAGCGAGCCGCCCGCCCATCGAATAACCAAATAGATGAACGCGCTCAAGCTTCAGTTTATCAATCACTGCTTTAATTCGCTCTAATACATCTAAAAACGATACATCAATGCTCTCAAGCGGCGACTTGCCAAACCCCGGCAAATCAATGCGCAAGACATTATAATCCCGAGATAACTCGTCTGCTATCTCACTTAAACTTTCCATATCCGATAAAAATCCATGCAAGAGCACAATTGACTCTGACTTATTATTATCCGTCCAATTATAATTTAGCTGCATGATGACTCACCGCTTTAAAGATTTGATCTTTTAACTGTTCGTGGGCCTCCAAGTTATGTGTGCGCTCAGTGATGATTTCGAATATATTGCGGCCTGAAGAATTGAAATCATACCCGACTAACTCACCTACATCTGTTATACGGCTGTAATTGAACCCGTATTGAAGCGCCGCATGTTCAAATGACATATTCATCGGCGTTCCAAATAAGCGCTCAAAAACAGCAGGTACTTTGGATTGAGGCAGGAAGTTGAATATCCCACCCCCGTTGTTATTAAAGATAATTATATTGATATCAATATCTTCTAGTTTCGACATCAATAAACCATTCATATCATGATAAAACGCTAGATCACCTATAATCAATGTCACCTTTTTATGCACTGCCATACCAAGTGCACTCGAAGTGACACCATCTATCCCGTTGACGCCACGATTTCCATAAATCTCATGAGAATCAACGACATCATAGCGTTCTACATCACGAATTGGCATGCTGTTAGACACAAATATTGCATGTTCAGATGAAATTGTATTCAGCAACTCATATGTGAACCGTCCTTCATCATCGTAGCTCGTAATTTCTGATTTAAGCGTATCGATGAGTGTTTGGTTCATATCATGGAATACATTATAAAATGCTGCATCGATATCATGTGCTTTTATATGTTGTAGTCGTGTATTCACTTGCCCGACATGACTGACACTAGGCAGTTTTGGAAAGGTCTTTAAATCTGAATACTCACTAAAATATATTTGGGTTGTCGTATCTGGCAGTTTCGCCAACAATTGATTTGTCGATTTTGAAGTGAAAGGATCGCCGACCCGAATAACAAAATCAAGTGACTCCAATAGTTCAGTCTGATGCGTGAGAATATAACTAAACAATATGTCATAGTTAGTAATCACCTGCGCATCTTTACGAGCAGATTGTCGCGGATCCGCAACAATCGGTATATTTAATGTTTTTAAATGCGCCGCCGCATCTTCTATATTCTCAAGTGTTGCACCGAGCAATATCAAGCCGCGCCCTCTTATAACAGTCTTATCATCGGCATGTTCAATTGCATCCTCCACTTGAGTGTCCTGCTCTCGATAAAATAACGAAGTCTGAGTCAAGTCCGGCAGTAACGGTTCATCAATCTGTATGTTAATATGTACCGGACCTTGGTCCTGCCCATTAAAATAGTGTGCTGCATGCTTGATAACAGATTCAATTTCACTTGTTGAATTGAGTTCAGGACTCGTCATATAAAATTCATGGTAGTACTGCACAAAGTTCTGAAACATGTTTGATTGATTCATCGTCTGTGGTGCACCAATATTTCTAAGTTCAGCTGGGCGATCTGCCGTCATAACGACAAGCGGGATATTTGCATATTTAGCTTCACTTACAGCCGGCGTATAATTGCTTGCTGCTGTTCCTGAAGTACATATTAAACCAATAGGTTTTAAGCTGCCCTTATATAACCCTATTGCAAAAAATGCTGCACTGCGTTCGTCTGGATGAATATAGCACTTCAGATGTGGGTGCAGTTCCGCTGCAATCGCAAGTGGCGTTGAACGTGAACCAGGGCTGATGACTATTTCAGTAACCCCTTGTGCGTACAGTAAATCAATCATCGTAAATGCTTGTTCAGTCAAGCGTGCTTTGTGACTCATCATTTACCCCCAGTAACTCCATCATCGGCTTAAATTTTACATTTGTTTCTTCAAACTCAGCTTCCACGTCAGAATCTTTCACGATTCCAACACCCGCATATAATGTGGCACTGCGGTCCTTGATAAACATCGAGCGAATAGCAACCGCAAATTCAGCCTCATCATCTTCATGAATCAGACCAAGTGGTGAGGCATATAGTCCTCTTGCACCAAACTCTTTTTTACGAATATATTTTAATGCCTGGTCTTTAGGGAATCCGCCAATTGCTGGTGTCGGATGAAACCTATCTAATATTGAGAACAAATTGTAGCCTTCATCAAGCGGGGCTTCAATTTTTGATTCCAAATGATATATAAAATTACTCTTTAAAATGTGTGGTTGTTCTGAGAAACGCACATCGCTTGAATATTGTTTTAAGTTCATGACAATATCTTGTGTCACAAGATCATGCTCGAAGCGGTTTTTATCGTCTGATAACAAGTAATCCTGGTTGGCTTTGTCTTCTTCATTTGAACTCGCTCTTGGTGCGCTACCTGCTATTGCACTTGTAAACAACGTATTGTCTTCAATCTTAAATAGGCGCTCTGGTGTTTTTGAGACAAACACTGTGCCATAGTTTTCAAAGTATATTGTAAAATTCGTCGTATCTTTATCGGCGTTACCAATTAAATAATTCGCATCGATATTATCTTTAAAAATAAGTAATCGTTGACGCGAAAGAACGACCTTCACAAAATCATCATTCAGTTTCGCAATCGTTTTCTCGACAAGTTGCTTCCAACCTTTGACGAATAGATCTTTTGATTTTGATATCTCAGGAATGATTGGTGCTACATTATCTATTGACTGTACGTTATTAAGTATTTCTATTACTTCTTCAATGACCG
>JBGYPO010000130.1:0-3671 GCA_041838435.1 Aliicoccus sp.
AGATTACACATAATTAACATAGAAAAAATGCACTTGACTCCTAGGGGAGCGCGTCTGCGTGAGACTACAGGCTCACGCGACGCCCCAGGAAAGCAAGTGCATTTTTTATTTAGGAACTGGACTTATGTCCCAGCCCCTTTTTCATTAACTATTCATATTCGCGTGATGACCAGCAACGTAACCTGTAACTAAAGCACTCGTTATATTGTAGCCTCCGGTATAACCATGGATATCGAGCACTTCACCACAGAAAAATAAGCCGCGAGTAATCTTGCTTTCCATCGTGCCTGGTGTAATCTCTTTAAGATTCACACCGCCACCAGTGACAAACGCGACTTCAATGGACTTTGTCCCGTGTACTTTAAATGTAAACTGCTTTAAAAATTCCATGATGGCATCAATTTCATTATTTTTAATATGGTGACCGGACTTCTCGCCATCAATATTTAAATGCTTAAGTAGAAATAAAACGAGTCTTTCCTGGAGCCACTGCTTCAAAATATTTTTCAATGTCTTATCTTTATTCTCGTTAAGCAATTGCATAAACGAATTCTTCAATGCGCCCATCGATTCCCCCGGATAAAAATCAATCATCATCGAGATATCGTCACGCTTTTGTGATATTTGTTCTTTATAGATGAATTGAGAACATCTCAGTGCGGCTGGACCACTTACCCCAAAGTGTGTAAAAATCATATCCATTTGATGAGTCACACGAGGCTTGCCATTTTTCTTCAACACAGACAAACCTACATCTTTTAAACTCAAGCCTTTTAACGTCCCGTCAGTAATAAAAGGTGCATCACTCACAATCGGCACTTCTGTTGGAAACAGGGTCGTCACAGTATGGCCGACTTCTTTCGCAAACACATGACCGTCTCCTGTAGAACCTGTTTTCGGTACGCTGCGTCCGCCAGTTGCCACGACAACATTTTTCGTGTGATATTGTGTGCCGTCTTCTATCGTTACAGAAGATATTGCGGCATCTGTCGTCTCAATCTTTTTTACAACTGTTTCGAATAATATTTCAACGCCCTGTGACTCAAGCTTATCTGTAAATACATTGAGTACATCTTTGGCTTTATTTGAAACCGGGAACATACGGCCATGATCTTCTTCTTTTAGCGGCACGCCGGCAGATTCTATGAATTCAATAATATTTTCGTTATCAAATACACTGAACGGTCCATACAAGAACTTTCCGTTACCCGGTATATGCTTGATTATTTCCTCGTAAGGCAGGCGATTGGTAACATTGCAGCGTCCACCACCTGAAATCAATAACTTCTTTCCTAGGCGATTGTTCTTTTCTATAATCAGAACTTTTTTATCGTTGGCACTCGCACTTACTGCTGCCATTAGGCCGCTGACACCACCACCGATAATGATTGTATCGTACATAATTGTCTCCTTATTTGTTTAATTAAAGTATTGTTTCATCTATAATAAGTAATATTATGAGATTAAGAGGTTAGTTTATGGCACAAAATAAAGATTCCGAAAAAATGCTCAGAGGTTCCTGGCTCTTAACACTGGGAACCGTGTCGACGCAAGTCATGGGCATGCTCTATATTATTCCATTTTACGCCATAATGGGCGGGGAAGAAAACTTAGCACTCTATGGATATGCATATACACCATATGCAATTATGTTATCATTTGCGATCGCAGGATTACCAGGTGCGGTCGGAAAGTTTATAGCTAAATACAACGCGCTAGGGATGTACAAGACAAGTAAAAAATTGTACGTCTCGAGTTTTTTTGTGTCTGCTGTACTCGGCATAGTATCTTTCATTGTACTTTACATGATGGCACCAATTCTAGCAGGTGCTCAAACGCTCTATGCGGGTGATGCAATTTGGTCTACAGAAGACATCACGAGAGTCATACGTGTAATCAGTTTTGCAATTATCATTATTCCGATGTTTGCGACATGGAGAGGGATTTTCCACGGGTTTGAATCATTCGGACCGACAACAGCATCGCTGGTGTTAGAGCAATTTGTCAGAATTATTTTCTTGCTCGTAGGTACGTATATCGTCATTGAAATACTTAACGGGAGTATCCGAACAGCGAATGAAGTTGCGGTGTTTAGTGCTTTTATTGGTGGATTTGCCGCACTCTTCACATTGATGTTCTTCTGGCGAAAGCGTAAGAAGAACATTGATAAAATGATTGAAACTGACACGACAAATAAGTCGTTATCATATAAAGAAATCTATAAAGAAATTATATCTTATAGTATCCCAATCATTTTAATGGGCATCAGCATTTCGACAATTATGTTCATTGATCAAATGACACATAATAATGCTTTAGAAATGGCTAATGTTCCTGAAACGTATCATCACCAGTGGTTCACGATTCTTAACTTAACCACACATAAATTAATCATGATACCAACAGCATTTGCTGCGGCTTTCGGTGTGTCATCGATTCCATTTATTACGAAGAATTATTTCCAAAACAGACTCGATATGGTGAATGTACATATTAAAACAACATTGTTGTCGACACTAATATTTACAATACCTGCATCCCTTGGCTTACTGATTTTATCAGCACCAATTTATACATCATTCTATGAATACAATGAGATGGGGAATCTGGTTCTATTATTCTATGCACCGGTTGCGATATTGTTCGCACTGTTCACAATCACATGTTCAATCATGCAGGGCATTAACAAACAATGGTACACAATGGTCTATATCATAATCATGTTTGCTGTAAAGTTCTTAGTCAACATACCATTAATCATGGAATTCTATACAGTCGGTGCCGTATTCGGAACGATGATTAGTTTAGCTGTCGGCATACTCTTAAATATTATTACGATAAAATACTTCTCAAAATTCAAGTTGCGCTCGCTTATGCGACCACTTACAGAAATTGTCGTATATTCAGCGGCCATGATTCTTGCTGTAGAAGTCATCTACTTATTCATGATAAGACATTTTGATGTGACGCGTACATTAGATTCTATAATTATTCTAGTTGCAACAGTGCCGATAGCAATCATCATCTATGTATTATTAATATTTAAAACAGGACTTGCAGATAACGTGCTTGGTGAGACAGCAGAGAAAATCAGACGAAAGGTCAAGGTGTTGTAATATGAGGCTAGATAAGTATCTCTCTAATGCCGGGCTTGGCAGTCGTAAAGACGTCACACAATTACTTAAAGATAAATTGATAACAGTAAACGGTGAAATTGTGAAACATGGTCAGGTTAAAGTAGGTGACTCGGACATTATCATGCACGAAGATAATGTGATTACATTAGAAGAATTTATTTATCTTATGTTTCATAAACCAAAGCGCGTCATTACTGCAACGAAAGATGACAAGCATAGGACTGTCATGGATTTTATAGAACATCCTCAAAAGCAGGAACTCTTCCCTCTTGGCAGGCTTGATAAAAACACGACAGGTATTTTGATTATTACGAATGATGGTAAACTTGGTCATCAGTTGTTGTCACCTAAAAAGCAAGTGACAAAAACATATATTGTGACGCTAAAAAAAGAAATAACGGCTGAAGCTATCGAGCAGTTGGAACAAGGTGTTCAGCTGAGTGACTTCGAAACGCAACCCGCTAAAGTTAAAGTTATAGATAATGATTGTATTGAACTGACAATAACTGAAGGGAAGTTTCATCAGGTGAAGCG
>JBGYPO010000131.1:0-18525 GCA_041838435.1 Aliicoccus sp.
AAAGGAGGTCAGACGAAATGCACGTAAGAAGTGGAGATAAAGTCGTTGTAATCAGCGGTAAAGACAAAGGCAAGACAGGCGTCGTATTAACTGCTTTACCTAAAAAAGACCGTGTCATTGTAGAAGGCATTAACATCATTAAGAAACACTCAAAACCTTCACAGATGAGTCCTGAAGGTGGAATTTTAGAAACTGAAGCGCCGATCCATGTATCGAATGTAATGCACGTTGACCCTGAGAGCGGAGAGCGTACACGTGTACGTTACCAAATGAATGATGATGGAAAGAAAGTTCGAATTGCAGTTAAGTCTGGAAAAGAAATTCCGACTTCAAATGATATTAAGTAATAGTTTGAGAGGAGGTCCATTAGATGGCTCGTTTAAAAGAAAAGTATGATGAAACAATTAAAGGTGCACTTGTTGAAAAGTTTAACTACTCATCAGTAATGCAGGCACCAAAAATCGATAAAATTGTAGTAAACATGGGTGTCGGTGACGCTGTTCAAAACGCTAAAGTATTAGATACTGCGGTGGAAGAACTTCAAGCAATCACTGGTCAAAAGCCTTTAATTACTAAAGCTAAAAAATCAATCGCAACATTCCGTTTACGTGATGGTATGCCGATTGGTGCAAAAGTTACACTGCGCGGCGAAAGAATGTATGAATTCTTAGACAAGCTCGTAGCTGTTGCATTACCTCGTGTACGTGACTTTAGAGGTGTCTCTAAAAAAGCGTTCGATGGACGCGGTAACTACACACTTGGTGTGAAAGAACAACTTATTTTCCCGGAAATTGACTACGATAAAGTATCAAAAGTCCGCGGTATGGATATTGTAATTGTTACAACAGCAAACACAGACGAGGAAGCACGTGAGTTATTAACTCAGTTTGGAATGCCATTTCAAAAGTAAGTAATAAGGAGGCGATATTGTGGCTAAAAAATCAATGATCGCAAAGCAAAAAAGAGAACAAAAATTTAAAGTAAGAGAATACACACGTTGTGAGCGTTGTGGACGTCCACACTCTGTAATTCGTAAATTCAAACTTTGCCGTATCTGTTTCCGTGAACTTGCTCATAAAGGCCAGATTCCTGGCGTTAAAAAGGCAAGCTGGTAAGCCGTATAATTTGAAAGGAGGCAACTCATAATGTCAATGACAGATCCAATTGCAGATATGCTAACACGCATTAGAAATGCAAACATAGTGAAACACGAATCTTTAGAAATTCCTGCGTCGAACATCAAAAAAGAGATTGCAGAAATTTTAAAAACTGAAGGTTTTGTTAAGAACGTTGAATATATTGAAGATGACAAACAAGGTATTATCCGAGTGTTCTTAAAATATGGTCAGAAAGATGAGCGCGTAATCACAGGATTAAAGCGTATTTCTAAACCAGGTTTAAGAGTATATGCAAGACGCGAGGAATTACCTAGAGTATTAAGTGGTCTTGGTGTTGCATTAATTTCAACATCTGAAGGTGTACTTACAGATAAAGAAGCACGTAAAAGAAATATCGGCGGCGAAGTCCTCGCTTACGTTTGGTAAAAATCAAGGAGGTGCAAAGCAATGAGTCGTGTTGGTAAAAAAGTAATCGAGGTACCAAAGGATGTAGAAGTAAACATCGATGGTACACACATTACAGTTAAGGGCCCTAAAGGGGAACTTTCAAACACTTTCCATGAGGAAATGACATATAAATTAGAAGACGGCCAACTAGAAGTTGTACGTCCAAGTGATTCTAAAGAACACAAAATGCACCATGGTACGACACGTACGTTAATCAATAACATGGTAGTCGGTGTATCTGAAGGATTCTCAAAACAACTAGAACTAATTGGTGTTGGTTACCGTGCTCAAATGCAGGGTAAGAAACTTATTTTAAACGTTGGTCTTTCACATCCAGTTGAATTTGAACCGAGTGATGCTATCACTATTACAGTTGAGAAAAACACTCAGATCAAAGTTGAAGGTCACAACAAAGAGGAAGTTGGAGCACTTGCTTCAAACATCCGTCAAGTTCGTCCACCAGAACCTTATAAAGGTAAAGGTATTCGCTATAAAGACGAACAGGTTCGTCGTAAAGAAGGTAAAACTGGTAAATAAACAATAGTGAGGAGTGACATTAATGATCACTAAAATTGATAAGAATAAAGTGCGTCGTAAACGTCATGGACGTGTCAGAAACAAGTTATCTGGTACGGCTCTTAGACCACGTTTGAACGTGTATCGCTCAAACAAGCACATATACGCACAAGTAATTAACGATGTTGATCAAGTAACTTTAGCAAGTGCCTCTACTAAAGATCCAGACTTTACTTTAGAGTTGGGTTCGAACGTTGAAGCCGCGAAAGTTGTTGGTGAGTTAGTAGCAAAACGTGCTAAAGAAAATGGTGTCAGCACGGTGGTATTTGACCGTGGCGGTTACCTATATCATGGACGTGTGAAAGCATTAGCAGATGCAGCACGTGAAAATGGATTAGAATTTTAAACGAAGGAGGCAACATAATGGCTCGTAGAGAAAGAGAACCACAAGAATTTGAAGAGCGCGTAGTGACGATTAACCGTATTGCAAAAGTTGTAAAAGGTGGTCGTCGATTCCGTTTCTCAGCTTTAGTAGTAGTTGGAGATAAAAAGGGACGCGTAGGTTTCGGTACTGGTAAAGCACAAGAAGTACCTGAAGCAATCAAGAAAGCAATCGAAGCTGCGAAGAAAGATTTAGTTCAAGTACCATTAGTTGACGGTACGATTCCACATGAGGTAATCGGAACATTCAGTTCAGGTCGCGTATTCATGAAGCCTGCAGCACCTGGTACAGGGGTTATCGCTGGCGGTCCAGTGCGTGCCGTATTAGAACTTGCTGGTGTGACTGATATCTTAAGTAAGTCATTAGGTGCAAATACGCCTATCAACGTAGTACGTGCAACAATGAAAGGTTTAACTGACCTTAAAAATGCTGAAGAAGTAGCGAGTCTACGCGGCAAAACAGTTGAAGAGTTACTAAACTAATTAAAGTGAGGAGGGATTCCGTTGGCTCAAATTAAAGTTACCCTCATTAAAAGTGTGATTGGGAAATCAGAGACGCAAAGAAAAACAGTTGAATCTCTTGGATTTAACAAAATTAATCAAACGAAAACGTTTGAAGACACACCTCAAATCAGAGGCCAGGTAAACAAAGTTAAACATATGCTTTCAGTAGAAGAAGCATAAGTGATATCATGAAAAAGGAGGGATAACATGAAATTACACGAATTAAAACCAGTTCCAGGTGCTCGTAAATCTCGTAAGCGCGTGGGTCGTGGTATGTCATCAGGTCATGGTAAAACATCGGGTCGTGGACACGATGGTCAAAACTCACGTTCTGGTGGTGGCGTAGGTAATGTATTCGAAGGTGGACAATTACCTCTTTTCCGTAGAATTCCTAAACGTGGATTCACAAACATCAACCGTAAAGAATATGCAATTGTAAACTTAGATGATTTAAATCGCTTTGATGCAGATACAGAAGTAACACCGGCATTACTCGTTGAATCAGGTCTTGTTAAAAATGAGAAGTCTGGTATTAAAGTTTTGGGTAACGGTAAACTCGAGAAGAAGTTAACGATCAAAGCTCATAAGTTTTCTACTTCAGCTGCTAAAGCAATTGAGGAACAGGGCGGAAATTACGAGGTGATCTAGTCATGTTCGGAACACTTTTGAACTTTTTTAGAATCCAGGAAATTCGCAGTAAAATTTTCTTTACCTTAGCAATGCTAATCGTCTTCAAAATTGGAACGTTCATTCCAGTACCTGGGGTGGACCCGGCAGTATTTGACATGGGTGCAGGCCAAGGTGGTGTGCTCGATTTAATGAACACATTCGGTGGTGGGGCACTGATGAACTTCTCTGTGTTTGCAATGGGTATCATGCCATACATCACAGCGAGCATCGTCGTGCAGTTACTCCAGCTCGATGTCGTTCCTAAATTTGCTGAATGGGCACGCCAAGGTGAAGTGGGGCGTCGTAAACTTACACAGTTCACACGCTATTTCACTATCGTTCTTGCATTCATTCAGTCAATTGGTATGTCATTTGCATTTAACCAAATGTTTGACGGCATGTTAATTGATGATAACAACATAGCATCGTACTTAATTATCGCACTTGTACTGACAACAGGTACAGCATTCTTAATGTGGTTAGGTGAACAAATTACAGCTCATGGTGTCGGAAATGGTATTTCAATCATTATCGCAGGTGGTATTTTAGCGATGATGCCAAACGCATTGTTACAGTTCTACCAGCAGCGTTTTGTTGGTGCTGATGACATCACAATGGCAGTATTAGAGTTACTTGGTATAATCGTCTTTGTCCTATTGCTTACAGCATTTGTTGTCTTTATCTTGCAAGCAGTAAGAAAGATTCCAGTGCAATATGCAAAACGTCAGAGTGTTGGTAAAGGTCTTGCACCAAAATCAACATATTTACCATTAAAAGTGAACCCAGCGGGAGTTATCCCGGTAATCTTTGCAATGGCATTCTTTATGATGCCGCAAACATTGACATTGCTCTTCCCAGATTCGGAAGTTGCACAGACGATTTCTCGTTTTGCGGATCCATCAGATAGCATTGGGATTATATTCTATGTCATCTTGATTATTGCATTCACTTACTTCTATTCATTTGTTCAAGTGAACCCAGAAAAAATGGCAGATAACTTAAGAAATCAAGGCAGTTACATTCCTGGTATCCGTCCTGGTAAAACAACGCAGGAATATATTACATCGGTACTATATAGATTGGTATTTGTAGGGTCTATTTTCTTAGCATTCGTTGCTATACTACCTATATTTATGGGTAACTTACTAGATCTTCCACCAGCATTACAAATTGGTGGTACAAGCTTACTAATCGTTGTCGGTGTTGTATTAAATACGTTTGTTTCACTTCAGGGTACAGCGGATCAAAAGGCATACCGCGGCTTTACAAAGCGTGGTTAGGAGGAAATCTTAACAATGAACATTATTATTATGGGACTTCCTGGTGCCGGCAAAGGTACACAGGCAGCAGAAATCATACAAGAATTTCAAATTCCTCATATTTCTACTGGGGATATGTTCCGTCTTGCAATGAAACAAGAAACAGAACTCGGACTGCAGGCTAAAGCATTCATGGATAATGGTGATCTTGTACCAGACGAAGTGACAATTGGCATTGTTAAAGAACGACTTAGTCAGAGTGATGCGAAAGACGGATTCTTGTTAGATGGCTTCCCAAGAACAATAGAGCAGGCAGAAGCATTAAATGACATTTTAAATGAATTAGATACGAAAATTGATCGTACAATCTTTATAGATGTCCCTGAGGAAGAATTAATGAATCGCTTAACTGGCAGACGTATTTGCACGTCTTGTGGTGCAGCGTATCATCTTGTCTTTAACCCGCCTAAAAACGAAGGTGTGTGTGATTTAGATGGTGCCAAACTTTATCAGCGTGATGATGATAATCCAGACACAGTAGCGAATCGACTTCAAGTTAATGTGAAGCAAACACAACCACTTATTGATTTTTACAAAGACCTCGGTGTATTTGTAAATGTAGATGGTTCTCGTGATATCGATGTGGTATTTAGTGATGTTGCAGATATTCTTAAGAATATTTAATTCACCTGTCTTTAGGTGAAACAATACGCACGAGAAACATGTCAATGCGACCAAACGCGTGGTTTGTATTGATGAAATTCTCACCTAAAGTGAAAATTTATGAAGAAAATTTTTAGACAGGGGGATTAACAATTGAGTAAAGAAGATGTAATTGAATTAGAAGGTACAGTCATCGATACGTTGCCGAACGCGATGTTCAAAGTTGAACTCGAAAACGGTCACGAAATCTTAGCACATGTATCAGGGAAAATTCGTATGCACTATATTAGAATTCTTCCTGGAGATAAAGTTACTGTGGAGATGTCACCTTACGATTTAACGCGCGGCAGAATCACGTATCGATTCAAATAAGGACTCCATTCTACAAGGAGGTAAATGATATGAAAGTAAGAGCGTCAGTAAAACCTATTTGCGAGAAATGTAAAGTTGTTCGCAGAAAAGGGAAAGTAATGATTATTTGTGAAAACCCTAAGCATAAGCAGAAGCAAGGATAATATTAAACAGGAGGTGTAATATATGGCTCGTATAGCAGGTGTAGATGTACCACGCGACAAACGCGTTGTCATTTCATTAACATATATTTTTGGTATCGGAAATACACGCGCAAAAGAGATCTTAACTAAAGCAGATGTAAATTTGGATACGCGTGTAAAAGACTTAACGGATGATGAACTCAATAAAATCCGTGAAATCATTGATGGATACAAAATCGAAGGTGACTTACGTCGTGAGACAAACTTAAATATTAAGCGTCTAATGGAGATTGCTTCTAATAGAGGTATTCGCCACCGTCGTGGTCTACCAACTCGTGGACAGAATACTAAAAACAACGCACGTACGCGTAAAGGTCCAGTTAAAACAGTAGCGAACAAGAAAAAATAATGAGTGAAGGAGGCTAATCATGGCTCGTAAACAACAATCACGTAAACGTAGAGTGAAAAAGAATGTCGAGGCGGGTGTTGCACATATCCGTTCTACATTTAACAATACGATCGTAACGATTACAGATGAATTTGGTAATGCATTATCTTGGTCATCAGCAGGTGCACTAGGATTTAGAGGTTCAAAAAAATCAACACCATTTGCAGCTCAAATGGCGTCAGAAACGGCGAGTAAAGCTGCGATGGAGCATGGTCTAAAAACAGTTGAAGTTACAGTTAAAGGACCAGGTGCTGGTCGTGAAGCTGCAATTCGTGCACTTCAGTCAGCTGGATTAGATATCACAGCAATCAAAGACGTAACGCCAGTTCCACACAATGGTTGTCGACCACCGAAACGTCGCCGCGTATAGTCGTTTTGATCAACAAAAATCTCACGACGTTATAGGAAGGAAGTTTAGCAATGATAGAAATCGAAAAACCTAGAATTGAAACAGTAGAAACCTCGGAAGATTCTAAGTTCGGTAAGTTTGTTGTTGAACCATTGGAAAGAGGATATGGGACAACACTTGGAAACTCCTTGCGTCGCATTCTATTATCATCTTTACCTGGAGCAGCTGTAAAAACAGTCGAAATCGAAGGTGTTTTACACGAGTTCTCAACAGTGCCAGATGTAATGGAGGATGTTACGACTATCATCACAAGCATTAAAGATTTATCTTTAAAAGTTTATTCCGATGAAGACAAAACTTTAGAGATTGACTTTAGTGGCGCGGGTGTAGTGACTGCTAGTGATATTACGCATGACAGTGACGTTGAAATTTTAAACAGAGATTTAAAAATTGCAACGGTATCTAAAGGTGGATCATTGAAATTGCGCATGACGGCTTCAAGAGGTCGTGGCTATACACTTGCAGAAGGAAATAACAAAGCGGATTTACCAATCGGTGTGATCCCGGTTGACTCAATCTTTACACCAGTTGAACGTGTGAACTACACAGTAGAAAATACACGTGTTGGTCAAATGACTAACTATGATAAGTTAACATTAGACGTCTGGACAGATGGTTCACTTACACCACAAGAAGGTGTCGCACTTGCTGCAAAAATCATGACAGAACACTTAAATATTTTTGTGACGCTGACTGATGAAGCACAGCATGCTGATATCATGATTGAAAAAGAAGAAGATCAAAAAGAAAAAGTGTTAGAGATGTCTATTGAAGAACTTGATTTATCTGTGCGCTCGTATAACTGTTTGAAACGTGCGGGTATTAACTCTGTTCAAGAATTAACAGATAAAACTGAAGCTGACATGATGAAAGTACGTAACTTGGGACGTAAATCATTAGAAGAAGTAAGGTTTAAATTAGATGATCTTGGTCTTACACTTAAACAAGAAGACTAACAATGAGGGAGGTTAAACAATGGCTTACAGAAAGTTAGGACGTACTTCTGATCAGCGTAAAGCAATGCTCAGAAACTTAGCAACGTCTTTAATCGTAAATGAGCGTGTCGTTACAACTGATACACGTGCGAAAGAATTACGTAAAATTGTTGATAAATTAGTAACACTTGGTAAGCGTGGAGATTTACATGCACGTCGTCGTGCTGGTGAAACGTTATACAACGTTCAACTAGAAACTGAAGATGGCACTGAGATTGATGCACTGCAAAAATTATTCAGTGATATCGCACCACGTTTTAGTGACCGTCAAGGTGGATACACTTCAATTAAAAAACTTGGCGCACGTCGTGGAGATGGCGCAGAGCAAGTTGTAATTGAATTTGTTGAAGGTGCAGTTACAGCTGACGAAAACTAATTTAAAAGCAGACTGAGCGTTATGATAAGTGGCACATACCTCTAGAAGTATGTCCATCTTGTTTAGCTCGACGTACCCTGCATATTACAGTAATAAAAATCGCGTAACTCTATGCAGGGTGCGCGCTTTTTTATGACTGTTTAAAATAATATTAGCTGAGTAATTGTATTGAATTATATACAATTATTGAGCTAATATATGTTTTAAGACCGCAAGATGGGAGAGATGGATATGATTGAACTGCATGATATAACATTCAAATATAATGATGCGCGAAAACCGGCGCTTGTTAATCTTTCCCACATATTTAAGCGCGGTGACTGGATTTCGATTGTGGGTGCTAACGGCTCTGGTAAGAGTACGCTCGTTAAGTTACTCATGGGTATGCTCGATGATTACGAAGGCAGCATTCACATTAATGGGGAACGTGTAACAGAAGATAACTCGCAACTGTTACGCAAAAATTTTTCGATTGTATTGCAAAACCCGGATAACCAGTTCGTTGGTACGACGGTCGAGGATGATATTGCATTCTCACTTGAGAATTTGGAAGTGCCAAGAGAAGAGATGCTCGACATAGTTGATGCGGTGCTTGCTGAAGTCGGCATGAGTGCGTATAAGAAACACGAGCCGTCACGTTTAAGTGGCGGGCAAAAGCAGCGCATCGCAATTGCGGGCGCCTTGGCGACAAATCCTGATGTACTGATTTTAGATGAAGCAACGAGCATGTTAGACCCGCAGGGTAGACGTGATATTTTAACGCTGATAGAAGCAATTCATAAAGAGCGCAAGACAACAATTATATATATTACACATGAACTATCAGAGATTATCCGCAGTGATGAAGTTATTATCATGAATCACGGCCAGGTGCGTCTAAAAGGCAGTGTAGACACAATCTATTCAAACCCACACATTTTAGAAGAGAATAATCTTGTGCTGCCGTTCGAGGTAAAAATCTCGGCGGCACTCTTGAACCAGTCAATCATGTCATATGATAAGTTGGTGCGAAAGCTATGATTGAAGTCAATCAATTAACGAGTATTTATCATGCGAAAACACCATTTGAATATACGGCACTGCGTGAGGTCACAACGCGTTTTGAGACGGGTAAGATTTACGGAATTATCGGACATACCGGGAGTGGTAAGTCGACGTTCATTCAACATTTGAATGCGCTGCTCCTGCCGTCTTCTGGTGAAGTCATTATCAATGGCGACACGATAAGAGCTAAGACAAAAGCGAAGCTTGTGCATAAGACGCGCCGTTCAGTCGGCATGGTATTTCAGTTCCCTGAAAACCAGCTGTTTGAAGAAACGGTATTAAAAGACGTCATGTTCGGACCGATTAATATGGGTATTTCAAAAGAGACTGCGCAAAAAAATGCAGAGAAATATCTGTCACTGCTTGGTATAGAAGAATACGAGTATGAAGCATCACCATTTGAACTCTCGGGTGGACAGATGCGGAAAGTTGCGATCGCCGGCATTTTATCGATGGAGCAGGATATTATTATTTTTGATGAACCGACAGCCGGGCTTGATCCGAAAAGTCATATTGAAGTGATGGATCTGATTTACAGTTTAAACCGGGAACACGATAAGACAATTATTTTAGTCACGCATAATATGGATGACTGTTATCAATATACGGATGACGTCAAAGTGTTATATAACGGCACGTTAAAGGCCGAAGGACCGACAGTCGATATCCTGCAGGATGATGCTTTGTTGTCATCGATCAATCTGGAAACACCGCACGTTGTAAAATTGACGCGGGACCTAGCAGCACAGGGATTCAATCCAAGTACACCGCCGCGTTCAATTGACGGGTTCATAGATGCGTACCGCGCATGGAGGTCAAATAATGCTGAGTAAAGTACTAATTGGCCGCTATATTCCAGGTGACAGTTTTATTCATGCACTCGATCCGCGCACAAAATTAATACTCACAGTACTGTTTATGGTGATTGTATTCATTGCAAACAGCTGGGTGACCTATTTAGTGCTCGTCATATTTGCGCTGCTTGTCACTAAAGTTGCAGGACTTTCGATAGGCTTCCTGCTTGATGGATTGAAGTTAATATTGATCTTATTTATCTTTACATTTCTGATGCATGTGTTCCTCACAAAAGGCGGGACAGTGCTCGTCGATGGCGGATTTTTCACCATCGAGTCAGAAGGGATTATTACAGGGATATTCATCACGACACGACTAAGCTTACTCGTTGTCATTACGACGATACTAACGCTCACAACGAGTCCAATTGAGCTGACACATGGGTTAGAAAAAATGTTTGAACCATTGAAACGATTCCGTGTGCCTGTTTCAGAAATTGCAATGATGATGTCTATATCACTGCGCTTCATCCCGACATTAATGGATGAGACTGAAAAAATAATTAAAGCACAGAGTGCGCGGGGTTCATCGTTTAGAGTGGGATCAATTAAAGAACGGCTGCAGGCGCTGCTTGCGATTTTTATCCCGCTGTTTGTGTCTGCATTTAAACGCGCTGAAGAGCTCGCTGTTGCGATGGACGTACGCGGTTACAACGTGAAAGGTGCACGTACGAGTTACCGACTGCTTGAATGGCGGCGTAAAGATACAATCGCGATTATCGTGATGCTGCTGCTTGCGGTGATACTCTTCGTATTAAGGGTGTACAGCATATGAGAATTTTAATGAACTTAAGCTATAACGGCAAAGACTTTATGGGATTCCAGCATCAGCCGGATGCACGTACGGTGCAGGGTGAAATAGAAAGTATTCTAAGCGAGATGCATCAGACATTCACACGCATCCACCCGGCATCCCGCACCGACCGCGGTGTGCACGCGCTGGATCAATATATTCATTTTGATACGACACTTAAAATCGCTCCAGAGCGCTGGGCGTATATATTGAATACGCGTTTAGATAAGGATGTTTATATTAAGAGCAGTAAACAGGTGAGCGATGATATTCATGTGCGTTATCATCCCTCGACAAAAACGTACCGCTACAAAATCTACACAGGAGAGCTGAATCCGTTCAATTACGGCTTAAAGCTCCACACAGATAAAACGCTCGACATCAATAAGATGCAAGCAGCAGCAGCAGGTTTTACAGGTACACATGACTTCACAAGCTTCTCAAGTGCAAAAGCATCGATTGAAAATAAAGTGCGTCATATCAGCGTGTGTGAAATAGAAGAAACATATGACGGCATGGAACTTGTTATTACGGGGTCGGGGTTTCTCTATAACATGGTCCGTATAATCACTGCATACCTGCTGCAGGTGGGGGCGGGAGAACGAGCAGATGAAACGCTTAAAATACTTGAGGCGAAAGACCGAACACTGGTTCCGAGAACGGCCCCGCCGGACGGGTTGTACCTTGAAAAAATTATATATGAATAGAGATACATTCCTCCAACTATTTATGATAAGATATATAAAAACCTAGAGGTGTTGTCCATGACTGCAGTCACAGAGAAGTCCAATATTTTTAAAATTATTACGGAACCGCGCAAACAGTTTGAACGCTTAAGAAGAAAGCCGGGGCTTGTTATTCCGATACTGATTATCTTGTTGATTGGAATTATTAACATAATTTTAGCACTCGTTATTAATCCTGAGATCAGTGAAGATCTATCAGAGTCCGGTGCTTCCTACATAATCACTACTTTCTTTACAGCCTTTATGGGTATATTCACGATTTTAATGGTTTTAATATTACGCTCTGTCTTGTTAATGGTAATTATGATGTTCGTGGAACCTGGAGAAGATATTCAATATCCAATTACAATAGCAATCTATACATACATAGTTGTACAAATCGGCGCATTGGTCAGTACGATAATTGCCTTCCTTGTCAGTGGGAATCCACAAAAAGACCACACGAGTCTCGGGTTGCTTTATGCCAGGGATATGAGTACAAGTGAATTTATAAATGATGTGACATACATCTTTTTAGCGAGTATTAATCCATTTCAATTATGGATGCTGATTCTTGTATTCATCGGTATAAAAGTACTGTATAAAACAACGACGGTTAAAGCTGTCATTGCAACGATACTCTTCTACATACTGCCTTTGATTGGATCAATGTTCCTCGGGTCATTGCTATAAGAAAATAAATGTTATTAAACGTATAAATACCGTATGGATCCAACAGTTTCACCACAAGAATTAGAGTCGGATTTGAATATTTCATCGAGTGTGCAATTTAACTTTACCTCTTCTGATGAGGTCATATTCAAAGCAGGGCACTCTGAATATGAAGGTACTTATACCGTTAACGACAAAATACTTTTAGTGGAATTCGTAGATGCTGATGATGCACGAATGAGTATCGAATTTGAAGACTTCAAGCAGCATGAAAGAAATGAGTCATTATATACAGCAATCGTATCTGATATTGAGAACGAAAGCGTTGAAATGCAGGAATTCATGCAGTATATTTCTTTTGATTCATATCTAGGGTTCTATAATGTAGAAGAATAGATAATCAGATTTGCTGATTCCTAAGTGTACAGATAAAAATCTGTATGCTTAGGATTTTTTATCTGGAAGCAATTTATTTACTCATTGTAATTGACATTTGAATAGAAATGGCGTATTATAAACAACGGTATAATTTTATATCATCCACGATCAGCCCCGGAAGGTAACCGTGAGGATATAAATTAAATAGCAGCGTTAGTTTTTTTATTTTACAGGGAATTATTAGGGAGGACACACACTATGCGTCAAACATTTATGGCAAATGAAGCAAACATCGAGCGCAAATGGTTCGTAGTTGATGCTGAAGGACAAACGTTCGGTCGTTTATCTTCAGAAGTTGCATCAATTTTACGTGGAAAATATAAACCAACATTTACACCACACGTTGACACTGGTGATTACGTAATCATCATCAACGCTGACAAAATCGAATTTACAGGTAAAAAAGCATCTGACAAAGTCTACTACAGACACTCAGGTTATACTGGCGGAATTAAATCAATTACTGCTGGTGAATTAAGAGAGAAAAACCCAGTACGTTTAATGGAAAATGCGATTCAAGGCATGTTACCAAAAAATCCATTAGGACGTAAGCAAGCTAAGAAATTATTCGTATACGCAGGCAGTGAACATCCACATGCTGCACAAAATCCAGAAAACTACGAGTTACGTGGTTAACAGGAGGGACTAACAAAAATGGCTAAAGTAGAATATTTAGGAACAGGTCGTCGTAAGCATTCTGTCGCACGTGTACGTTTAGTACCAGGCGAAGGTAATGTTACTGTCAATGGTCGTGATATGAGAGAGTACCTTCCTTTTGAGAGTTTAATCTTAGATTTAAGTCAGCCTTTCGCGGTGACTGAAACTGAAGGTAACTATGATGTATTAGTAAACGTTCACGGTGGTGGATTCACTGGACAAGCTCAGGCAATCCGTCATGGTATCGCTCGTGCATTAATCGAAGCAGATCCAGAAAACCGTGGTGCTTTAAAGCGTGCAGGATTACTTACACGTGACCCACGCATGAAAGAACGTAAGAAGCCAGGTCTTAGAAAAGCTCGTCGTTCACCACAGTTCTCGAAGCGTTAATTACCAAAGCTGTTGCAAGTTTACTTGCTTACAGAATTTGTGTTCAATTGAATTAATAATGACAAGCACTTCCCATTGCGGGGAGTGTTTTTTTGTTGTGTATTTAAAAGAGGAATACGTGACTATTGATATATAATGAGTTTATTTGATAAAGAGTTCTTTGTATTTATTTTGATATAATAATGTGAATAGAAGATTTGAAAAGAGATGGACTAACTATTGAGGACATCAAAAGAGGAGCAAATGCTAAACGTAATCCAATATTGATTAATGTGATGGATAAGATGGATTATATTGAAAACTACGGTTCAGGTATAAGAAGGATATATTCTTTATATAAAGGCTTCGAGGAACAGCCAGTCTTGCTAGCTACAGATAATTTATTTACAGTAGTTTTATATAATAAGAATTACAAATTGAATAAAGTACCTTCAAAACAAAAGCTGACAGAAATTGTCGAATATTTATCAGATGGAAAATTGGCAAGCAGATCAGAAATTCAACAAGCAATGGGACTTCAAAAAAGTTATACGTCTGAGCTTATTGGAGAACTAAAGAAAGCAGAAATTATTAGTTCAGAAGGTAGAGGACCAGGTACAAGATATTATTTAATTAAAGAATGATATATCTCCGGACGATAACCGGACGATAAGCTTGTATACCTAGAGTCACAAGGGTTTTAACGACCGGACGATAACCGGACGTTAAAAAATTGAAAGATATGCATTAATTAGTGAAGTTACCACCATCCTGCAGAAATTATATAATAATCAATACCTTGTTAATATTCTTTGCTTCAATTCGATGAAGAGAAATGAAATTCAAAATTCCGAAGTTCACCACAGTTCTCGAAGCGTTAATTCAATTGAATTATTTACAGGCTATCTTCTTGTGTGGGATAGTCTGTTTTTTTATAAATATATTTAGGATTATTGTTAAGCTAAAACAAATAGTTCATTCATTCACAAAACCAGGGTTGTTTACAGGTTTGACGTGCATCCCCTTAAGTTTGCAGATGAAATAAAAATTCTGTAAACATAGGGGGAATTCTTATGGCTCGACATAGAAATTTTAAAGAAAAGATACAAATCTTTGGGAGAAAAAAATAACTATTGGGAAAATCGAGATTTTGTTACATTAATATTTAAATGGCTTGGCTGAACACGATTGTCACCATTTTAACAAATCGAAAATTCTTTAAGTTATTAAACTAAAGGGTGCAATCCCTGCAGAAGGAATCTGTTTTTAAGCAGGATTAACAATGGTATAATATGAGTATGAACAATTGGAGGTGTAGGGATTGAAGCTAGATGTCAATAAACCTCAGTTAACAATTATGGGTGTTAAGTTTAACAATCAGAAAGAATTTAGAGGTGCGTTATACGCAATTAGTTCAAATATGATTGAAGGCTGGCAGCCTACTAAACAAGATGTTGAGCAGGTGAGGGAATATCTTGTTTTAAAACAAAAAGAAAAATCCGATGACTAGAAGAAGATATGCCTCATATAACTATGAGGACCCGGATGAATTATATGTATACCCGGACAGCGGGGTTCTGAGAAATATTCTTAACATAAAATCTCCACAAGAATTACAAATTAAAGAGTATCGTATTGTTACGAATAAATTACTTGATTTATTCGAAAATCCCATTCCTGTCTATTCGATGGAAGAAATCCAGAAGATCCATCGATTCCTTTTTGAAGAGATTTATCACTGGGCTGGAGAATTTCGGCATGTCAATATATCAAAAGATGGGAATCCCTTTATGGCAATACAGGCTTTTGATACCGGTACAGAATATATGAATAAACTAATAACAGATTATTATCGGCAAGCAAATGATAAGTCCTCAATTATAAAATCTTTAGCAGAGATATTGGATAATTTAAATTATATGCACGCATTTAGAGAAGGGAACGGCAGAACACAAAGAGAAGTCATTAGAGTACTTGCTTTAGTAAAGGGATATATACTGGAAATAAATCTAAATTTAGGTGATGACATATATCATTTATATATGGATGGAACGGTTAACGGAGACACCAGTTTATTGGAAAAATTATTCGCTAGAATAATGGAAACAGGAATTTAGGAGGTAGTTGAATGAGCACAAAAGAGGAAGTTATAAAAATGATTGAAGACCTGCCTAATAATACCACTTTAGATGAAATTATCGAACAACTCTCTGTTAAAGCCAAGATTGAAAAAGGAATTGAACAAATGAATAATGGGGAGTTTTATTCCCATGAAGAAGTAAAGGAAAAATTTGCTAAATGGTTGAATTAAGATGGACGAAATAGAAGTTCTCCGTATTCTCCAGAGCACTAGAGATTATCCTCAATTAAATGAATAACATCATAACTATAGAAATCGTTATGATGTTATTTTTTGTTTACTCTGTAGACTTAAGGGTATTTCAGGTTAATGACTTATACGGCTAATTTAACTCAAATGCATCTATATTCGCCTTCATAACCGATTGCATGAGATAGAGTGCATAGTCATTATTCTCTTTTACTTCAGAGGCCATGCAGTTGCTTGGTATATGAATTTCCATCTGATGCATGTAAGCATCTTGTGCAGTGAATAAAATACAGATATCACCAGCAACACCCGCAAGGATGAGATGGTCTTTATCGAGTTCTGTAAGCAGTGACAGAAGCGGCGTCTGGAAAAAAGCAGAATGCTGCGGTTTAATTAAGAAATAATCATCTGAAGTCGGTTTAATCTTATCAATGATTTCTTTACTGTTTTCATTTGTACAGAACTCTAAAATTTTATTAAAATCTGCCTGCCATAAACCGTAATGATCATTCACGTAAATAACGGGAAGATCATTGTCGAGGGCAAACTGTTTTAATTTTATAATATTCGGTAATATTTGTTTTGTGTGTTCCAGTAAATTTTCGCTGCCTGGAAAATCAAAAGTATTGATAAGATCAACAAACACGACAGCAGTTCTATCAAGATTTTCTTTCATCACGCTTCTCCTTTTATTCATTATGATAAGAATAGTTATTTATAGCCTAAAATTAAGATTTAAAACTTGAGGACTGTGGTGTAAGAATAAAATAGTATAAGGGGCGTGTACATTATGAAGAAAGTAATCGAAACAGACAGGCTTTATCTCAGAGAACTGGTCGTTGAAGATAAAAAGGCGTTGTCTAAAGTACTTTCGGACCCAGAATCTATGGAGTACTATCCAGAGCCGTTTAGTGATGAGAAAGTTGAACATTGGATTCAAAGGAATCTCGATAATTATGAGAAATATAATCATGGTATGTGGGCAGTCATTTTGAAAGATGGAGATGTATTTCTTGGGGACTGCGGGATTACAATGCAGAATATAGACGGTGAAATATTACCGGAGCTTGGCTTTCATATTATAAAAGAATATTGCAATCATGGCTATGCAACAGAAGCGGCAATTGCATGTAAAGATTATGCGTTTGATACTTTGAAGTTGCCATGGCTGTTTTCGTATACGACTGTTGATAATGTTGCGTCACAGAAAGTTGCACAGAATGTCGGTATGCAGCAGTATAAGGTATTTGAGAGAGAAGGTAAAGAGCTCGTGGCGCAGGTTATAAATAACAATAAGTGATAGATTTGGATTTTAGGAGAGGTGCGTTGGCATTTCTTGCTATGCTGTGCAACTCAAGCCCGTTATTTAGACCTCGAGTTGCATTTCTTGTCTTGCCGTGCAACTCAAGCCCGATATTTTGTCCTCGAGTTGCATTTCTTGTCTTGCCGTGCAACTCAAGCCCGATATTTTATCCTCGAGTTGCATTTCTTGCCTTTCCGTGCAACTCAAGCCTGATATTTCCAGCTCGAGTTGCATTAAAAATCTATTTTTCACTAGTCAAAGAAATAATCTTATTTAATAATTCATCTAGGGTACCGAAACATTTTTCAACTTCTGGTATATGATAAAATGTACTAGTTGTTTCAACGTTATTTATCTCTCCATTCGATGAGTAAAGAAAAACTTTCTTTTCTTGTCCTAGTGCGATACCTAGTTCAGTATGAGTGCCTTTCCCGCCAGGTAAAAGAACTACAATAAAATCAGATTCCAATATTCCATTTTTCTCTCTTATTCCTATATCTCGCAAGTCGTCGAAACTTAAACTTCGCAATTCTTTCTTTTTTGCGTGTTGTGTCCAGTCATAAGTCAGGGTATAACCCTCTTTCTTTAAGAGCTTAGTAATGTAACTAACGGATTCTAAGTTTCTAAAACTTGAAGCTACATAAAATTTTTTCATTCTTAAAGCTACTCTCCTTTTTAAAGTAAATTGTCGGAAGGTGCTATTTATTATTGATAAATCTTCTTCATTATAAACACTGCTCAGCAAAAGTCAGTATATTCTATATGTCAAAATCGCAATTAAAGAATCACAATATCTTCAAAAATCGATTCCGCCACTCCTCAGACAGGGCATCAACTTTCAAAATCTTTTCAATAGATTCCTTATCATCTTTTTGATGAAATAAAATCTGTGTTGCAAATGCGACAGTGATGCCATTTGAATCTTTCTCTAAAAGCGTAATTTCTGAGTCCAAATTAATTATTCCTTCTTCCAGCACTCTAAAAAAGTAGCCGGTTAAATTT
>JBGYPO010000132.1:0-6081 GCA_041838435.1 Aliicoccus sp.
GATCCAGCTGCTTTGTTCGACCATTCAGATCCTAGGTGGTCAATCGCATTTTTAAGTGATGGTGAAATGTTTTTGTTGTATTCTGGTGTAACAAAGATGAATCCATCCAACTCATCAATTTTCTTAGACCATGCTGTAACATTTTCATCTTCATATTGTTTATTTAACATACCTGATGGCATATTATTAAATTCTTCAAAGTTATAATCTTTAATATCAACTATTTCAAATTCAGCTTCTTCATTTCCTTCTGTAAAGCCCTTAACCCACTCTGCAACCGCTGGACTTACACGACCTTCGCGTGTACTTCCTAGAATTATACCTATTTTTAACATAATTTCTCCTCCAAAATATAAATAAACATGATTCTCTAAATCATGCACCCTATTTATAATAGTTCGATATCGAACTAAAAGCTAATTATCTGCCCAACTAGATATTATTACCTTCCGTTTTTTTAGGTACAAAAAAATCCCGGCAACCGTTAGATTGTCCGGGATTAATTAATTAAGCACTCTTCACTCTTGATTTCAGGACTTCGTAGCCCAGTTTTTCAATTGCGTTTTCAATATTTTCAATTGACGTCGATTCTTTATCAAAATTCGCTTTCAATCGACTTGCGTTAAACATGACTTTGACGCTCTCTTTATCAACACCGTCTATTCCTTTTACTGCATTATCTATCTTTTGGATACATGATGGACACGATAAAGTTTCTAATTGAATAATTGCTTGTTCCATAATATAACGCTCCCTTTTATAATTTTTGTTCGTTTGCTTCTCTGTATCTCTATTATACGACGGATTGAAATTATATAACTTGATGGCCATCAAGTTTTGGGAGTTTATTGAATTTCTTTAGTATATTGTAAATTAGATATTATTCGATTAGTTCGTTGCTTAGTGTTTGATAGTCATACAACATCAATCCTTGGGGCGTTTCAACAATAGTATATTCAACTTCTGTGATGTTCCTCCCATTTGAAGTTGCATGAGAATATTCTCTAGTTACTATTACTTCGTAAACATTCTCTTCTGTTGCAGTGATATTATTTACATTTATCGCATACGTCTCATGATTACTATAATCACCAGAAGCTTGATTTGCTGTTATTTTATCGTAGTTTGGAGATGTTTCATCAGTTCTCATCAATATATCTTCATTACCATTATTATAATAGTTCATTAAATCATCGATATACCCAGTTATAAATAATTCAATTCTTTCTGCTTCATCACTATCGATGTCTTCTGGTTCCTGTGCCGCCCCGTCATCAACATCATTTGGCACTTCATCTACAGTCATAACATCAACCATGATTTCGCCCGATTCGTTTTCATGCAGCCAAAAACTGCCTATGATGGTTGAATCTTCCCTGTCTTCAATCACATACTCCATGAATAGTAAGCCACTCACTGGCCCTCCTTCAGTTTCATATATGTCATCATCAGGTTCTCCCAATGCATCCACCACTTCATCATATGGCAGACCAGCATAATACATAACGTTCTCAACAATATTCTCATCTGGGTTTACATTTTCATCAGCAAATTCATCATTTGTTCCATGTGGGACGATTTCAGAAAAAACTATCCCTAAATTACCATAAATAGTAACTGGTCTCCCATGTCCAGGATAAACTAAGTCATATGCTCCAAACTGCTCTTCAATTTCAGTTTGTGACATGCCTTCTGTAATAACATCTTGTGAAAATGTTAGATTGTTTTCCTCAATACTGCTTGAAGAAAACAAAGTTTCTTGGACCTCAGTGGAATTAATATCAAACAAAGTGGCGTCTTGGTCATTCGTGTTATCATTCGTAATTTCTTCAATGGATTCCTCAGATGATTCATTGGTAACAGGTTCATCTACACTCGCTGTTTCATCTAAAGACGGACTGAATTGACAGCTACCTAAAATCATTAATGAAATCGATGAGAAAAATAGTTGCATCAAATGCCTCCTTGAGTAAAGAATTATTCGTAGTTAACTTATTACTTCAGCGAGTTATTCTTTAAAGTCTGTTTAACTAGTTTACCCGTGACAATTCTTATAAAACAATGGCAGGTTAGTGGTGGAGTTCTTAAGTTGACGTACCTTTAGAAGAGTTGGACGAGCGGGAGATTTGTAAAATCGCGAGTTGCCGCACGTTTTGAAGCATAAAGTGTGCGACAGAACAAGAAATCATGAGCTTCCGCACGTTTTGAGTGCGGGAGAACCCAAATTCTTGAGCTGACGCACACGGAAAGACGTTTTGTGTGCGAGAGAACTCAAAATCTCGAGCTGCCGCACACGGAGTATAAATTTTTGATCGCAAATTCAAAAATCTTCTTTATAAACTATCATTCCTTCATCCAGCTTCTATACCCAACAACTTTCTCTGTGTTAAAAAACTCTTTAAAGTATTTTAGAGTCTCTTCATGTGAGAGCCCATCGTTCACGTAGATGACACCGTCTTGCGATAATGCTTCAAAACGATATCCGGAGTCTTCACCTAACGTTTGAACTGAATCAATCTCGAGTCCTGCGTTCACATAAGCGAGTGTTGCAAAAACCGATTGATCCGATTTAGCGTTAGTCACTGCTGCTGCAATCTGGTCCCAATTTGGTTCGATTACTTCACCATCATTCGTTCTCAGTAGCCAGTGTCTCTCCTGTGGCTGTGCATCATCCTGCTTGTCTTTTTTAAAAAGGTTGAATAATCCCATAGGAAACCTCCTAGTGTATTAAAAGATCATGTTTTATTTCCGCTTCTTCATTACATCTGCAACGCCATCTGAGCCCGGGTCCGCTTCTTGCTCAAGCTTATGAATAATATTATCGTAGTCCTCTTTATCACGATTCTGACTCAACTTATACGCTGCCTGGACTTCTGAAATTTCAATCTCGAATCCAACAACGCCTTTAAATTGCTCTCTGGTTTTCTCAGACATATTTTCCCACAGCATCGGATTATCTCGCCCGTGCTCATATTTTTCAGTCAGTGACTTCAAATCTTCTATTAACTCATCTTCAGTTAAAATCCGAGCTCTGCCATACACATGAACGGCTTGATAATTCCACGTCGATACATTCTCGTGGTTATACCAGGACGACGACACGTACGCATGCGGTCCTTCAAAAATAACCAAAATCTCATCATCACAATTCTCTAGAGTCTTCCATTGCGAATTACCATAGGCAAAGTGTCCGGTGATAAAGTACTGCTCATCCCTCTTATGAATTTGCAATGGCAGATGTGACGCAGTTGGTCGGTTTTTATCGGTTGAGACAACGATGCCAAAGGCATTATCTCGCATAAATTCTATGACTTCGTCAATGTCGGTCACCTTGAAATGCTTTGGAACATACATGAAATCTACCCCTCTGCTTTTTTTACTCGCGTTAATACATAGTGATCGTGAGGTAATACTGCGCCTTTTTCGCGTTCGAAATTTTTACTTTTAATTAGGAAGAAACTTATCAAATCGCGATAGACCATGCGTTTTAATAATTGTTCTGTTGTAGTTCCTGAATCGCTTTGATTCTCGAGAGACAACCCCATCAATTTGTAGCCGATCGTTTGCTTTCGACTTTTCATTTGAATATATTCCAACGTCCACATGATAACGCTTGGTGTTACCCATGTGTGGACTGTGTCATTTTTTATCCTTTTACTAAGAAAAGAATCCAAACTCACTGTCACCACAGTCGATATTGCCATGTCGATAAAGTATGCTTTCGTTCGTTTTTTTGTTAATTTATGCATTGTTATTCCTACCTTCTAATTTATATCTATTTAGACATATTATATCGATTATGATATAATCATTAATACTATGACAAACATTTATATAGAATACCTTGAAGATAAAGACGGCCATCAACAAGTGGTGGATTTGATAAGCGAAATAATTATTAAATCTGAAAGTAATGATGTTAATAGCACAGAATATAATAAACTACGCCAAAGGATTACACATGGTTTATTTTACATTGGCCAGGTCGGTATAACAAAAGAAAAATTGAATGAAGTAATCGGACAAACTGATGAGGGCAATATTTTTACCTTAACAAAGTTAGTTAAACCGTTGAGAAATCATCCACCTCTGTATGAGTTTAGAGTTAATTGGAGACCTATAGGCGCTTTCAGAGCAATATTTTTTTATGAAAAAGATGATGAAGGTAACCAATTTATATATTTTACAAAAGCTGTCATCAAACATAGCACTTATTCGAAAGAGTTTGAAGATATTATCGTTGAAAGTGAATTAATGCAAAAAGAATTCAAAAATAATTAGGAGGTCTTAAGATGTCTAAGAAAACACACGTCGAAGTAATGGAAGCTTTAATGAGTTCCAAATCTGTCAAAGAATATATGCTTCAGGAACAAGTGCAACTGGGTATTAAAATCTTAAAGCGTCGTTTAGATTTAGGACTTACACAAAGTGAAGTCGTTTCACTATCTAAGAAAAAGAATACTCCTATTACGCAGGCTCAATTATCTAAGATAGAGAATGGTGATCCCAGCATTACAATGACTGTATACAAAAAAGCACTAACAACATTAGGGGGCCATATCAAAGTCGATGTTGAATTTGATGATGCTTCTATAAAAAAAGAGCTTCAATCTATCTAATTTTTATAATAAATCTCCCTTGAGTTATAGTTTATAACTCAAGGGAGATTTTTCTATGATCCGGCAATATCCCGCTTCGCAAACACTGTCCAAGCGGCAACCATGAATATGATGTAGTACACAATGAGTACTATGATTGAGAACTGCAATGTCATACCCGGTATCATCGGGCCGAAGTCTGATGCGTACTGGCTTAAGTCTGTATTTGCGAACAAAATATACTTCGCCCACTCGCGCTGTGAGAAGAATAGCACGATTGAATTCCCTGCGAACATTAAGAACACAGCAGTTCCGATTGCGAGCGCACTATTCCGGAAAATGCTCGAAATCATAAATGCGAATGTTCCCATCATCACCAGGTTGACAAGTTTATAGCCATAACCTGCTGCCAATTCTCCGATGACTGAAATGAATACAAGTGAGTCACCGTCTATCTGCACGATTTTCGGATTTAATCCTTCGACACCAAAGAATATTGCGCCGACGAGCCAGGAGACAGCGACGACAAATAACAATGTGATTAGAGCAAACAAAAGCACCGCTATATATTTTGAAAGTAAGATTTTAGACCTTGAAATCGGACGGATGAGTAACAATTTAATTGTGCCCCATCTAAACTCGTTTGCGATTATTCCGCCCGCTACAATAATAGTCAGCAGGCTCACAATAGACATCATGAACTGCTGATCATTCGTAAACTGCCACGCACCATAACCGAATGGCTTGATGTCATTTTCTAAATAATAATTATTTTTCTCAATTTCCAGCGTATTGTATTCTTGGAAAAACCCCACTTCCCGCATTTCCTGTTCGAGGTTTTCATTTTCCTGCTGGAGTTCCTCCTGCCAGTTATCATCGCTGTAGCTCGTTCTGTAATCATCAAATGCAGACGATAAAAATCCACTCGCTACAATAATTACAGCTAAAGCAATATACATAATCCACGTTGACTTGAGTATGTAGATTTTTATCAGTTCGTTATAAATTAGCTTGAATAAGTTACCCAATGACATTCTCTCCTATCAAATCAAAGAATTTATCTTCCAACGTTGTTCGGGACGCTTCAACTTGATAGATCAAAATATCGTTAGCAACTAATGTCTGAATGATATTTGGTATGTTCTCTTTTGAGGTCTGCAACGTGATAAAATTCCCCGACTCCACCGCTTCGATATCGAACGTTTCTTTGAGCAGCGCAATTGCTTTAGCATTCGCACTCACTTCCATTTGAACCTGTCTCAGCTCAGTATCATTACTTTCCGCGGCATTCACTTCTTGAATTGCGACAAGCTCACCATTCTTAATGACCCCAATCCGGTCACACATGAGTTCAATCTCTGATAACAGGTGACTGGAAATGACAACAGCCACATTCTCTTCATCTGCAAGCTTTCTGATATATTGTCGAATCTCACGAATACCAGCGGGATCAAGACCATTCGTGGGTTCATCCAATATGAGA